>NZ_JBSVVZ010000065.1:0-39019 GCF_054071875.1 Pseudomonas sp. SDO524_S393
AACCGTTGACCTCTTGCATGCCATGCAAGCGCTCTCCCAGCTGAGCTATAGCCCCTCATCGGTGAGGACGGGGCGAATCTTAATGGCGGTTTGGAAACGTGTCAAATTTATTTTCAACAATTTTCAAAATTTTTTGCCGGGATAACAATCACTTACCGGCGAAACCCCGGAAAACCGGGGTTTCGTCGTTACAACCGCCTGCTTAAGCGATAGCGCCCAGCAGCTTTTCCCACTCTTTGTTTTCTTTCTTCGAAACTCCGCCAAGCAAATCAAGGGCTTGGCGCAGACGGAAGCGCGTGAGGTCCGGACCGAGAATTTCCATCGCATCCAGCACCGACACCGAACTGGCCTGCCCGGTGATCGCGGCAAACATCAGCGGCATGGCATCGCGCAATTTCAACTCGAGGGATTCGACCACCGCCTGGATCGTCGCGGTGATGGCATCCTTCTCCCACTGGCGAAGGCTTTCGAGCTTCCACAGGATCAACTGCATCAACTGGCGTACCTGGTCACCCGAGAGCTTCTTGGACTCGAACAACTTGGCGTCCGGGCTCACGCCACCGGCGAAAAAGAACCCGGCCAGCGGTGCGATCTGGCTGAAGGTCTCCACCCTGCCCTGCACGTGCGGTGCGATCTTCATCATGTACGCGGGGTTGAACGCCCACTGCTGCACACGGCTGGCGAACTCGTCCACCGGCAGGTCGCGCAGCCACTGGCCGTTGAGCCACGACAGTTTCTCGATATCAAAGATCGGCCCGCCCAGGGACACGCGGGACAGGTCGAAGTTGTCGACCATTTCCTGCAGCGAGAACTTCTCGCGCTCGTCCGGCATCGACCAGCCCATGCGGCCGAGATAGTTGAGCATCGCCTCGGGCATGAAACCCATGCGCTCGTAAAAGGTTACCGATGTCGGGTTCTTGCGTTTGGACAGCTTGCTCTTGTCCGGATTACGCAGCAGCGGCATATAGCACAGCTTGGGCTGCTCCCAACCAAAGTACTCATACAGCTTGATCAGCTTCGGCGCCGACGGCAGCCACTCTTCGCCACGCAGTACGTGGGTGATGCCCATCAGGTGGTCGTCGACCACGTTGGCCAGGAAGTACGTCGGCAAGCCGTCGGTCTTCATCAGTACTTGCATGTCCATGCGGTCCCACGGGATCTCGACGTCACCGCGCAGCATGTCCGGCACCACGCACACGCCTTCGCTCGGCACCTTCATGCGGATCACATGGGGTTCGCCGGCGGCCAGGCGGCGCGCGACTTCTTCCTTGGACAGCAGCAGCGCGCGGCCATCGTAACGCGGGGTTTCGCCACGGGCCTGTTGCTCGGCACGCATCTGGTCCAGCTCTTCGGCGGTACAGAAGCATGGGAACGCGTGCCCCATGTCGACCAGTTGCTGGGTGTATTGCTTGTAGATATCGCTGCGCTCGCTCTGCCGATACGGGCCGTGCGGGCCACCGACGTCCGGGCCTTCCGCCCAGGTAATGCCCAACCAACGCAAGGCATCGAAAATCTGCTGCTCCGACTCACGGGTGGAGCGCAATTGATCGGTGTCTTCGATCCGCAGGATGAATTCACCGCCGTGCTGCTTGGCAAAGCAATAGTTGAACAAGGCGATGTAAGCAGTACCGACGTGGGGATCCCCAGTAGGCGATGGCGCAATGCGCGTGCGGACGGTGGTCATGGCAGGTCTCGAATGGGCGATGAATCTGAAAATTGAAACAAGGGGCGAATGGTAACAGCCCCAGGTGGTTGGGCTCCAGCCTGGGTGATTCTGATGGACCGCGCCGCCCCTATCGCAGGCAAGCCAGCTCCCACCTCGAACGGTGAACGCGGTCAAAATGTGGGAGCCAGCTTGCCTGCGATGAGGCCAGGCCAGTCACCGCAGATCAAACAGCCAACAACCGCTCGCGCAACTTGCCAATCTCGTCGCGGGTCTGCGCCGCGGCCTCGAACTCCAGGTCCCGCGCCAACTGGTACATCTTCTCTTCCAACTGCCGGATGCGCTTGGTGATCTCGCTCGGCGAGCGCAATTCGTTTTCGTACTTGGCGCTTTCCTCCGCGGCCTTGGCCATGCCCTTGCGCTTCTTGCTGCGTGAACCCGGCACGGTGGCGCCTTCCATAATGTCGGCCACATCCTTGAACACGCCCTTGGGCGTGATGCCATGGGCCAGGTTGAACGCAATCTGCTTGTCGCGCCGACGCTCGGTCTCGCCGATCGCCCGCTCCATGGAGCCGGTGATGCGGTCGGCGTAGAGGATCGCCCGACCGTTGAGGTTACGCGCGGCACGGCCAATGGTCTGGATCAGCGAGCGCTCGGAGCGCAGGAAGCCCTCCTTGTCCGCATCCAGAATCGCCACCAGCGACACCTCCGGCATGTCCAGACCTTCACGCAGCAGGTTGATCCCCACCAGCACATCGAAGGTCCCCAGGCGCAAGTCGCGGATGATCTCCACGCGTTCCACGGTATCGATGTCCGAGTGCAGGTAACGCACACGCACACCGTGATCGGCCAGGTAATCGGTCAAATCCTCGGCCATGCGCTTGGTCAGCGTGGTGACCAGCACCCGCTCTTCTACCGCCACCCGCTTGTTGATTTCCGACAGCAGGTCGTCCACTTGAGTCAGCGCCGGGCGGATCTCCACCTGCGGGTCCACCAGACCGGTGGGTCGCACCACTTGCTCGATCACACGTCCCGCATGCTCGGCCTCGTAATTGCCTGGGGTCGCCGACACAAAGATGGTCTGCGGACTGATGCTTTCCCATTCATCGAAGCGCATCGGCCGGTTGTCCAGGGCCGAAGGCAGGCGGAAGCCGTATTCCACCAATGTCTCCTTACGCGAACGGTCACCCTTATACATGGCGCCCACCTGCGGCACGCTGACGTGGGACTCGTCGATCACCAGCAGCGCATCGTCGGGCAGGTAGTCATACAAAGTCGGCGGCGCCGCACCGGCTTCGCGCCCCGAGAGGTAGCGCGAGTAGTTTTCGATGCCGTTGCAATAACCCAGCTCCAGGATCATCTCCAGGTCGAACCGGGTGCGCTGTTCCAGGCGCTGGGCTTCCACCAGCTTGTTATTGGCCCGCAGGTAATCCAGGCGCTCGGCCAACTCCACCTTGATCCCCTCGATGGCGCCCATCAAGGTTTCGCGCGGCGTCACGTAATGGCTTTTCGGGTAGAAGGTGAAACGCGGCAGCTTGCGGATCACCTCGCCGGTCAGCGGGTCGAACGCCGACAGGCTCTCGACTTCATCGTCGAACAGTTCGATGCGAATCGCTTCCAGGTCGGACTCCGCCGGGTAAATGTCGATCACATCGCCCCGCACACGGAACGTCGCGCGGGCGAAATCCATGTCGTTGCGGGTGTACTGCAAACTCGCCAGGCGGCGCAGCAGCTCGCGCTGGTCGAGTTTGTCGCCGCGATCGACGTGCAACACCATCTTCAGATAGGTTTCCGGGCTGCCCAGACCATAGATGCACGACACCGTGGTGACAATGATGGCGTCCTTGCGCTCCAGCAACGCCTTGGTCGCCGACAGCCGCATCTGTTCGATATGGTCGTTGATCGACGCATCCTTCTCGATAAAAGTATCGGAGGACGGCACGTAGGCTTCGGGCTGGTAGTAGTCGTAATAGGAAACGAAGTACTCCACCGCGTTGTTCGGGAAGAACGACTTGAACTCGCCGTACAACTGCGCGGCCAGGGTCTTGTTCGGCGCCAGCACCAGGGTCGGGCGGTTGATCTGCGCGATCACGTTGGCAATGCTGAAGGTCTTGCCCGAGCCGGTCACCCCGAGCAGCGTCTGGTGCGCCAGGCCAGCCTCGATACCTTCGACCATCTGGCGAATGGCCTCCGGTTGATCGCCGGCGGGTTCAAAGCGGGTGACAAGCTGGAAATCCGACATAACCTACCTCGTGAAGTCACCCCAGACTCAAAACCGCCAGGGACGAAAAGCTCAGCGACCCGCGAATACTCATCGCAGGTTGCAGGAAAAAACCATGATAGCTGGAGAAGTGGTGCCGAATGCGACCGGTTTCAAGGCAATCGTCCTACATGCCAGCCCCAAGCAAGCGTGCAATAAGACTAACGGTCGGCAAATAAACGGAAAAACTTGGCCGAAAAGCCGTTTCGGCTGTCGCCGTGAGCAGTGATGGCCTCTATACTAGCTCCCCGTTTGTGCACCGCTCTAGTGCATTCGGCTGGAGCGCGACACGTCCCTCCACTCTCCCAAAGAGCCGCCGCAAAATGAGCCTGTTCTCCGCTGTCGAAATGGCACCCCGCGATCCTATCCTGGGCCTCAACGAAGCATTCAACGCCGACACCCGAACCACCAAGGTCAACCTTGGCGTGGGCGTTTACTGCAACGAAGAGGGGAAGATTCCACTCTTGCGTGCCGTTGTCGAAGCAGAAGCCATTCGCGTGGCCCAACACGCTGCCCGCGGCTACTTGCCGATCGACGGCATCGTGGCATACGACCAGGCCGTGCAAAAACTGCTGTTCGGCGCTGAGTCGCCGCTGCTGAGCGCAGGCCGTGTCATCACCGCCCAGGCGGTCGGCGGCACCGGCGCCCTGAAAATCGGCGCAGACTTCCTCAAGCAACTGCTGCCCAACGCCGTCGTCGCCATCAGCGACCCGAGCTGGGAAAACCATCAGGCGCTGTTCGAGAAAGCCGGCTTCCCGGTGCAGACCTACCGCTACTACGACGCCGCCACCCACGACGTGAACCGTGCCGGCCTGCTCGAAGACCTCAACGCCCTGCCGCCCCAATCCATCGTGGTGCTGCACGCCTGCTGCCACAACCCGACCGGTGTCGACCTGAGCCCGGCCGACTGGCAGAACGTGCTGGACGTGGTCAAGGCCAAAAACCTGGTGCCGTTCCTCGACATGGCCTACCAGGGCTTCGGCGACGGCATCCACGAAGACGCCGCTGCGGTGCGCCTGTTCGCTGAGTCGGGGCTGACCTTCTTCGTGTCCAGCTCGTTCTCCAAATCGTTCTCGCTGTACGGCGAGCGCGTGGGCGCGCTGTCGATCGTCAGCGAATCCAAGGAAGAAAGCGCGCGCATCCTGTCCCAGGTCAAGCGCGTCATCCGCACCAACTACTCCAACCCGCCAACCCACGGCGCCGCCATCGTGGCCGCCGTGTTGAACAATCCTGAGCTGCGCGCCCAGTGGGAAGCCGAACTGGCCGAGATGCGCCTGCGCATCCGTGGCATGCGCGAGCAGATGGTGGCCGATCTGGCCAAAGCCGCTCCGGGCCACGACTTCAGCTTCGTCGGTCGTCAGCGTGGGATGTTCTCCTACTCCGGCCTGACCGTTGAGCAAGTCACCCGCCTGCGCAACGAATTCGGCATCTACGCGCTGGATACCGGGCGTATCTGCGTGGCGGCGCTGAACCAGTCGAACATTGGTGCGGTCACACAGGCAATCGTTCAGGTGCTGTAAGCCTGCTGCCGCTGCACCAGGAGGGGAAGCCGATGGCTTCCCCTTTTTCGTATCCAGCCCCTAGACTGAACGTGATCGCCCCTTTGCTGTGAGAACCCTATGAGAAACGACGACCTGGACCTGCGTGCCGACCGCGACGACCTGCATGACTACGCCCCACGCGCGCCGCAACCCAAGCGCCAGAAGAGCCTGGTGCTGCAAGTGGCGCTGGGGGTCTTTCTAGGCGGCCTGGCACTGTGGCTGGTGCAGCTGGGTGCGTCCGCACTGATGGCGAAGCTGGCCATGGGCACCCTGCAATTCGGCGGCTGATGAAGATCAAAACTGTGGGAGTGGGCTTGCTCGCTCCCACATTGGATCTAGGCAGTTACTAACCCGCGCTCCTCCAACAACTTCACAAAACTGTTCAAACTCTGCGACACCGTACCCCGCCGCCAGATCAACCAGGTATGGAGGATGCGGAAACTGTCGCTCAACGGCCACACACTGACGGCCGTGAACCCCGGCATGCTTTCCAGCATGCTGCGCGGCATCAGCGCCAGGCCGGCCCCGGCACTGACACAGGCGAGCATGCCGTGGTACGACTCCATCTCGAAGATCTTGCCCGGCACCGCGCCATCCTGGGAAAACCAGCGCTCGAAGTGGTGCCGGTACGAGCAGTTCGAACGAAAGGTATAGATGCTCTCCCCCGCCACATCCTGCCCCCGGGTGATCGGCGTGTGATGCAGCGGCGCGATCACCACCATCTCCTCCTCGAACACTGCCACCCCTTCCAGCGTGGCGTGCAGCACCGGCCCATCGACGAACGCCGCTGCCAGGCGCCCCGAGAGCACGCCTTCGATCATGGTGCCCGACGGTCCGGTGCTCAGGTCCAGCTCGACCTTGGCGTGTTTCTGGTTATACGCCGCCAGCAAACCCGGAATGCGCACTGCTGCCGTGCTTTCCAGCGAGCCGAGGGAAAACGCCCCCTGGGGCTCTTCCCCGGCGACCGTCGCACGCGCTTCCTGCACCAGGTCGAGAATGCGCCGCGCGTAGCCAAGGAAATTCCACCCCGCCGGGGACAGGCGCAAGCGGCTTTTCTCGCGGATAAACAACGCCACGCCCAGGTCTTCTTCCAGTTGCTTGATGCGCGTGGTCAGATTCGACGGCACGCGATGAATCAATTGCGCGGCGGCACTGATGCTGCCTTGCTCGGCGACGGCCTTGAAGATTTCCAGTTGCACCAGGTCCACGGCCTTCTCCCATCGTGAAGTGATCACTCCCGCGCTCTTCGCGGGAACCTTCATTCTCACTTTGAGAATGTATTGCTTAATATTATTCAGTTTCCAGAAAAGAACCAGCACCGTAGGCTGAGCCCCACTTACTCATTCAGCAGGACGGTGCCATGAACGCGACCACCCACGCTCTCTCGATCAACCCCGCCAACGGCGAAACCGTCGGCAGCTACCCCTATGAAACCGCAGCGCAACTGGACGCCGCTCTTGACCGCGCCACCAGCGCCTTCCGCACATGGCGTCGCCAGCCGGTCAGTCAGCGTGCCGAACTGTTGCTGGCCCTGGCCGCCGCGCTGCGCGAGCAAGCCGAAGAAATGGCGCAAATGATCACCCTGGAAATGGGCAAACCCATCGCCCAGGCCCGTGCCGAAATCGAAAAATGTGCCGGGCTCAGCGAATGGTACGCCGCCCACGGTCCGGCCATGCTCGCACCGGAACCAACCCTGGTGGACAACGGCAGCGCCCAGATCGAATACCGCCCGCTGGGCCCTGTCCTCGCCGTGATGCCGTGGAACTTCCCGGTCTGGCAGGTGCTGCGCGGCGCCGTGCCCACCATGCTCGCCGGCAACACCTACGTACTCAAACACGCCCCGAATGTGATGGGCAGCGCTTACCTGATCCAGCAAGCGTTCCGCAAAGCCGGCTTCGCGCAAGGTCTGTTCGAAGTGATCAATGTGGCCAACGACGGCGTGTCCAAGGCCATCGCCGACCCACGCATCGCCGCCGTGACCCTCACCGGCAGCGTGCGCGCCGGTTTCGCCATTGGTTCCCAGGCCGGTGCCGCGCTGAAAAAATGCGTGTTGGAACTGGGCGGCTCCGACCCGTTCATCGTGCTCAACGACGCCGACCTCGACGCCGCCGTCCAGGCCGCGCTGATCGGTCGCTTCCAGAACAGCGGCCAGGTCTGCGCCGCCGCCAAGCGCCTGATCATCGAAGCCGGTGTGGCCGAAGCCTTCACCGCCAAGTTCCTCGAAGCCAGCCGCGCACTGGTGATGGGTGATCCGACCTCGGCCACCACCTATATCGGCCCGATGGCCCGCTTCGACCTGCGCGACGAGTTGCATGACCAGGTCCAGGCCACTCTGGAGGAAGGCGCGACCCTGCTGCTGGGCGGCAACAAGGTGCCCGGCGCCGGCAACTACTATGAGCCGACGGTGCTGGCCAACGTCACCGACCAGATGACCTCGTTCAAGCAGGAACTGTTCGGCCCGGTGGCGTCGATCATCACCGCCCGCGACGCCGACCACGCCGTGGCCCTGGCCAACGACAGCGAATTCGGCCTGACCGCCAGCATCTTCACCACCGATGCGGCCAAAGCCCGGCATATCGCCAACCAGCTGGAAACCGGCGGGATCTTCGTCAACGCCTTCAGCGTCTCCGACCCTCGGGTGGCGTTTGGCGGCATCAAGAAAAGCGGGTTTGGCCGCGAGCTGTCGCACTTCGGCGTGCGGGAGTTCTGCAACGCCCAGACGGTGTGGCTGGATCGCAAATAACCCGGCATTGTCCCCAATGCCAGTCAGTTAAGGAACCAAAGGGCGGCCAAGTTCTTGTAGTGAGCGGGCTTGTCCCGCGCTGGGTGGCGCAGCCGCCCTAATCCAGTCGCCGCGTTCTTCCAGACAGAACTCAGTTGTCTGGTTTTGGGGCCGCTTCGCGCCCCAGCGCGGGCGGTGCGACGATTCGACAAGCCCGCTCACCACAAAAAGCTCTCTGCGCCCCAAACTCCCCATCGCCTGCCCAATCGACTACCATACCGCGCCGGTTCCCAAACGGGACTAATAGGGAATCCGAAGCGCGGCCCGCCCGCGTCAATCGGAACTGCCCCCGCAACTGTAGCTGCCGAGCCTGCTCCCGAGCGCCACTGGACCTTGTCCGGGAAGGCCGAAGCGTGGTGATGACGCACGAGTCAGGAGACCTGCCGGCCCAAGCTCGATCACTAACCGGCGGGGTGTCCGGGAAGGACATCCTTGCCCTGCCCTTCAGGCGGTCCATGGCTGTATTTCCATTACCGTACCTCCCCAGCTCACTGTACGGTTCAAACGGAGATTGCCCCCATGCTGCCACGTGTCACCGCCCTGTTCACCGGCCTCGGCTTCTGCGCCCTGGCCCAGGCCGCGCCCACCCAGTACCCGTTGACCGTGGAAAACTGCGGCGCACGCGTCACCTTCCAGCAGGCCCCCGCGCGCAGCGTGACCATCGGCCAGGCTGCCACCGAAATGCTCTACGCCCTGGGCGTGGGCGATAAAGTGGTCGGCACTTCGCTGTGGTTCAACAATGTGCTGCCGCAGTTCAAGGCACAGAACGACAGCATCGAGCGCCTGGCCAACAACGAACCGAGCTTCGAAGCCGTGATCGCCAAGCGCCCACAACTGGTGGCCGCCGAACTGGAATGGGTGGTAGGCCCGCAAGGCGTGGTCGGTACCCGCGAGCAATTCCACGAGCTGAAGATCCCCACCTACCTGCTGCCCTCCGACTGCGAAGGCAAGGACAACCTGGTGGGCGCCGATGGCACGCGCCTGGAGCCGTTCCGCATCGAGACTATCTATAAAAGCATCAGCCAGCTCGCGCAGATTTTCGACGTGCAGGATCGCGGCCAGCAACTGAACGACGAGCTCAAGGCGCGCCTGGCCAAGTCGGTGGCCACCGCGCAGAGCAAGGGCCTCAAGCAGGCCAGCGCGCTGGTATGGTTCTCCAGCTCGGAAATGGCCAGCGACCCGTACGTGGCCGGACACAAAGGCATTCCGCAATTCATGCTGCAGACCCTCGGTCTGCATAACGTGGTGCAGTCCGATGAAGAGTGGCCCGCCGTCGGCTGGGAAACCCTCGCCAAGGCCAACCCCACCTTCCTCGTGATCGCCCGCATGGACCGCCGCCGCTACCCCGCCGACGACCATGAAAAGAAACTCGCCTTCCTGCGCAGCGACCCGGTCACGCGCAACATGGACGCGGTGAAAAACAACCGCATCATCATCCTCGATGCCCTGGCGCTGCAGGCCAGCATTCGCATGTTCGACGGGCTGGAACAACTGGCCACGGCCATCGACGGCTACGACTTGCCCAAATGATGCGCACCCTACTCGCCCTGGCCCTGCTGCTGGCCGCGGTACTGGCTGGCGTGGCCATCGGCGAAACCGCCATTTCGCCCGACGTCGTGTTTCAGGTACTGGCCAATAAACTGTGGGCCGCCGGCTACGTCCTCGACCCCATCGACGAGGGCGTGGTGTGGAACTACCGCCTGACCCGTGCCCTGGTCGCCGCCGCGTGCGGTGCCGGGCTGGCGACCTGCGGGGTGATTTTGCAATCGCTGCTGCGCAATCCGTTGGCCGACCCGTACCTGCTGGGCATCAGCGCCGGCGCATCCACCGGTGCGGTGCTGGTGGCCTTGATTGGCGTGGGCGGCGGGCTGGTGTCGTTGTCGGCGGGTGCATTTGTCGGTGCCATGGCGGCGTTTGCGCTGGTGATCCTGCTGGCGCGCGCCAGCGGTTCGGCCAGCGGCACCGGCCAGATCATCCTCGCGGGCATCGCCGGCTCGCAATTGTTCAACGCGCTCACCGCGTTCCTGATCACCAAATCCGCCAGTTCCGAACAAGCCCGGGGCATTCTGTTCTGGCTGCTGGGCAACCTCAGCGGGGTACGCTGGCCCTCGGTATGGCTGGCGGTGCCGGTGGCGATTGCAGGGTTGGCGGTGTGCCTGTGGCACCGTCGCGCGCTGGACGCGTTCACCTTCGGCAGCGACTCGGCGGCATCCCTCGGCATTCCGGTGCGCCGTGTGCAGTTTGTGCTGGTGGGTTGTGCGGCGCTGGTGACGGCAGTGATGGTGTCGATTGTCGGCTCCATCGGCTTCGTCGGTCTGGTGATTCCACACGCCGCGCGCCTGTTGCTCGGCACCGGGCATTCACGCCTGCTGCCGGCCAGTGCGCTTGGCGGTGCGTTGTTTCTGATTGCAGCGGATGTGCTGTCGCGCACCTTGATCAAGGGCCAGGTGATTCCCGTCGGCGTAGTGACGGCACTGGTCGGCGCGCCGGTGTTTGCGCTGATCCTGATCGGCCGGAGAAATGCCCGATGAATGTACTGAGCTGCCGTGGCCTGGGTTTCAAAGTACGCGAGGCCGAGCTGCTGCGCGATATCCAGCTGGAGGTCCGGACGGGTGAAACCCTGGGCATCGTCGGGCCGAACGGCTCCGGCAAATCCACCCTGCTCAAACTGCTCGCCGGGCTGCGTACGCCGGCATCCGGCGAAGTCTTGCTGGGCGGTCAGCGCCTCGGAGATTTGTCCCGTCGTGCCATCGCCCAACAACTGGCCGTAGTCGAGCAACAGGCCGACACCGACGACGCCATCCGCGTGTTCGACGCCGTGGCCCTGGGCCGCACGCCATGGCTATCGGCGCTGAGCCCGTGGTCTGCCGAGGACGACAGCATCGTGCGCCAGGCCCTGCACGACGTTGATGCCACCCACCTGAGCCATCGCGCCTGGCGCAGCCTCTCGGGCGGCGAACGCCAACGCGTGCACATCGCCCGAGCGTTGGCGCAGCGCCCGCAGATTCTGTTGCTGGACGAGCCGACCAACCACCTGGACATCCAGCATCAGCTGGGCATTTTGAAGGGTGTGCAAGGCTTGCCCGTCACCACGTTGATTGCCCTGCATGATCTGAACCAGGCGCTGACCTGTGACCGCCTGGCGGTGCTGGATCACGGGCGATTGGTGGCGCTGGGCAAACCGCTGGAGGTGCTGACGCCGCAGCGGCTGCAAGACACGTTCGGCGTGCAGGCGCATTACCTGACGGACCCGTTCGATGGGGCACAGATCCTGCGGTTGCGGACGGTTTGATCGGCTCACCCCGGAAGGCTCAGCCACGACGAGCGCCAGAGTGATAAAAACCGCAAGATCATCCAGGCCGCCATGACGCGGTAGACCTTGAACTCATACGGCCTCTATCTGCGTAACTCCCACTAATACCGTGTATTCCAGAATATTGTCCAATACAGCATCAATAACATCCGACTAAGCCTACTGAAGATCACAGTAAGCATATTTACTACGTCGCATGTACTCTTGCAGCTTTGTCGCATCGTTGATAGCCAAGCGCCCCTTAAGCAATATTAGATTAACAGTTGTGCGCTTCACTAAGTGCAGCGCCCCCCTCAACTGCTTTTTCGATATTGACGCAGAGCCACTGTGAACAATCTTTGAACGGACCCCATAAAAAGTCTTTACGTCTTTTTCAACCCGCAAACACTCCTCGGTTGTCCTACCGTTTAGAACAGCACACTGCTCCGCTATATTGGACATGATAGAGGCATTTATGACACCTTCTTCATTCGATTTCAGCAGCACCTCCAAAGCCACCGCCGCCTTTAAAAAAGCACTTGATCTGTTTGCCTCAATACTGGCCTCACCTGCCCACTCGATCGCTCTGGAGATTTTCTTCTCTAGGCTACCCTCCGGAAATATCATGATTTCCAATAATCCATCAATTCCCTCAATGCCATCTTTTGCGCAGTAACTCTCCAACCTCTCGAGTTCAAAACTCTTATTGAAAGTGCTCTCCATTTCATCTTGACTCCACGTGCCTCCTTGCTGCGAGATTAGCGCCCGCTGAAAGGGGACCCAAGGCATTCTTAGTACACCTAAAGAGTAATCCTTGTATTCTTCACCCAGAAGAAACGCCACTACCAAATCCAGTGCATTAAAAGCCAGATTGGCATCATGCAATGCCCTCTCTTCATCCCTGGCCGTCAACACATACTGTATGACTGTCCGTCTTTGATGATTTCTCGGGAAATGAGCCTCCGGCGTTGTCAGGTTATCCAACTCAATACAATCGATGTGTCGAGGAATATCATAAACAGTGAACGGTCCTAAATTAAACGGGATTTCACTATCACTGATGAGCGCACCATAATAGGTTTTTATTATTTTAAACTCTCTCATATCCCAAACATCTAAATTCTCTTCGAACGCCTTGACCCTTGCTTCCACGTCAGCGTCCAAAACCTCTTCACAATCCAACAATGTCTTCCCGATAATTCTCAGCAATCCAGCTTCCGAAAAACACAGACCGGAACGTTGAGAAACAATTTCTAAAATGGCGGACTCAAACGCATCAGGATTCACTATATTCCTCAACGCATCCCTGTCCCAGTTTAAATTGTGCCCTTGCACCTGACGGTAATCACGGTTCAACGAACAAGAAGAAAATAAATTTCTCACATAGCCACGCTGTTCTTTATTCAACATCATAAACACCACTTCCCGACCATACTGCTTAACAACTCCTACTGCCCCGCTGCGTCTTGACACCACACTACCGGACACTGTTCAACCCATAAAAATCAGAAAATGCATTTTCAAGATAGTTTAATTCTCCGCGTTATCCATTATTGACTATATAACAGCACCCTGCCTGCCATCGGAAAATGTATAAACCCATGCGCCGCCTCCGGCACAAGATGCGTCTGCGCCCACGACCATCGCTCAGCAATCAACAGCGTGTCGTCCTTGAGCGGGTCACAATCCCCGACAAACATTCAGCGCCGGTGGCAAACCTTCGAAGCCGCCATACAAAGGTGAAAGCGGCGGGCCAGGCTTTAATATCCATCAGCGGTTATTGCGCAGGATCGAGAAGTTCAGCGCCGCCGCCACGCACAGCCACGCCAAGTACGGGAACAGGATCAAGCCGGTAATCAGGTCCAACTGCACCGCCAACACCACCATCGCCGCCACGACCAGCCACAACACAGTCAGAATCACCATGCCAGCGAGAATGCGATGGGCGCCGAAAAACACCGGTGTCCATAGTGTATTCAACGCAATCTGCGCCGCCCACAGCGCCAACACGACTTGGCTGCCAGGGATCAGGCTGAGGCGGTAACCAGCCCAGGCGAGCAGCAGGTAGATAATCGTCCACGCCACCGGGAACAACCAATTGGGCGGGGTGAAGCCGGGTTTGACCAGAGATTCGTACCAGGCACCAGGTTTGAAGAGGATACCGGTGCTGGCAGCAGCGGCGCAGGCGAGCAGGAAAATGAAGAAGGTCATAGTCGGTCCTTGGCTGGGCATTTCAAGTTTGGACGTGCAGGACGCGGGTAAAAGTTCACTGTGATTCAGGGTGCGATGATGCTCAACCCAGGCCAGCGCGCCTGATAACTGCGGGCTTTCTGCCTGAACAGCTCAGGCTGCGGATGCAACGGATTGATGCGCAGCACGCCTTGCTCCACATCGGCCAGCCCGTACGGCGCATACAGCTCGCCCGTGGCAATCTCCAGGCCGATGCAGGTGCCCGCGACCAAGTAACGATCAATCCCTTGTTTAGCCGCGTGCAATTGCGGATAAGGCCGTCCAAACCGCTCGGCGTACCAGAGATGCACCCGCGCCTGGTTCTTCACTTCCACATTCACGCCCAAGTCCTGGAACAACCGCTCAGCCTCACGGATCACCGCATCCTCTGCCTCGTAGGACAGGTCCGTATCGAAGTAAAAAACGTCGTAATCCTTGACGCCCTGAGCCACAGGCCAATTCGCCTGATGATTCCACACCGCCTGGAACAGGCAGCCTGCCGTGAGAAAGCATTGCTCCAACCGCAGATCAGGCAAGCGCTCGACGAGTGCGGCATTGATGGGATTGGTCATGGCCAGGTTGAGCAGGTTTTCGACGGTCAATGTCATGTGATCTTCCTGTGGCTTCAGTACGGTTCAAATCAACCCCAGCGTCAGTGCCTTGAGGGTGGCCGCCGCTCGCGTGGTGCACTCCAGTTTGCGAAACACGCTTTCCACATGGGTGCGCACCGTGCTCGGGCTGATACCGAGCTGGCGTGCCACCTCCTTGTTGCTGCCGCCCTTGCTGATGCGCTGCAAAATCTCGGTTTCGCGATCGGTCAGCGGGCCATTGTTGGCCTTGCAGGCTTTGATCGACGGCTCCCCGCGCGCCGCAGCGAATACCGCCTGGCAGGCACGCAAGTCGAAGCGGCCCTGTTGCGCGTCACTCTGCAATAGGCCGATAGCCTCGTCCTCACTGAACGCCGGGCGCCAGGGACGCTCGCTACGCAGCGCTTGCCAGGCCAGGGTAGCGCTGAGCAAACGATGTTCGTCCGTCAGCGCATCGCCGCCGAGGCTGCGGAAGTAACCACTGCCGTCCAGTCGCTCATACGCATGGGCGGCCAATTGCCCGGGCACTGCGAGCGCCGGGATCTGCCCGCAGACGCGAGACGTCCAGTAAGGCACCAGGCGAGCTTGCTCCAGGTCATCGTCGAGCAGCGCACCTGGGGTGTTCCAGATGCGATTGGGCACCGCCGCGCGCCCGATACCGTGGATCAATGCCGCCTGGCTCAGGTTGTCGGCAGAGGCTTGCGACATGCCGGACAGCCCCGCCGCCGCGCGTACCAGTTCGGCCGAGCGCCGCGAATAACCGGCGAGCCAGGGCAGCTTGAGGTCGATCACATCGCCCACCAGGCTCAACGGCACGGCAGTCTGCCCGCACACAGGCTCTTGCGGCATCACGCGCAACGCCTCCAGCCAGTCACCGGCATGCCGCACCAGTTCGCTGGCCAGGGCGGCCGGGTAACGTTGATCGCGCTGGTTCGCGATCCATTGCAAGGCCATCTCCAGGCCATGAACCCGCGACAGAATCTCCAGGTCACCGGCCAGCACCACCAGGTAAACCACCTCCGGCACCTGCGGGTGACACAAGCCGAGCGGCCTGCCGCCGCCGTCGAATTGCTCGAACACATTGCGCAGGCCCTGCTCCACGCCGGGATGCAGGCCCAAGGTTCGGGCGATGTCGCCGGATACCTCGCAATGCACCTGTGCCAACGACTTCGCCCGATTCACCGCGCGTACACCCGCCGCGTCGAGGGTCTGGCTAAGCATCGCGTTGCGACCCTGCACATCATCGCCCAGCAATTCGGTAAAACCGTCGGCATTGGCCGTACACCCCGACCAGCGCAACAACGCCACCTGCCGGCCGATTTCAACGTGCTCATCGTTGCCGTGGCAGGTCTGGGCCAGCCACTGCACCAGCCGCGCAGTCCGCCGCGACTGGCCAAACGGCTGGCCCATGCTCAGGTCTCCGACCATGGACAACGCCAGGATCGCGCCGTCCATTTCGATGCAATCACCGTCGCTCATAACACCTCTGCGTTCCCATTAAATAGCCATCCTCGGATAAACGACCGATACCCGCGTCGCCCTCCAACGCCGACACTGGCCACACCCCCAACAGGAGATACTCCCATGTTCAAGCCCAAAGCAATCGCCCTCGCCTTCGCCATGACCGGCTCGCTGTTCGCCGGCGCCAGCTACGCCGCCCAACCTTCGGTAGTGATCGTGCACGGCGCCTTCGCCGACGGTTCCGACTGGGCCAAGGTGGTGCCGCTGCTGCAAACCCAAGGTATCAAAGTCACCGTGGTACAAAACCCGCTGACCTCCCTGGCCGACGATGTGGCCGCCACCCAACGCGTGCTCAACAACCAGGACGGCAACGTGGTGCTGGTCGGGCATTCCTGGGGCGGCACCGTGATCAGCCAGGCCGGCACCGATCAGAAAGTTCGCAGCCTGGTCTACGTGGCCGCCTTCGCCCCCGATGCGGGCCAGGCCAGCAAAGACCTGGGCAAAGACTACCCGGCACCGGCCGGCGTCAAAGACATTACAGCCGATAAAAACGGCTTCCTCTACATGACCCCGCAAGGCATGGCCACAGGCTTCGCCCAGGACCTGCCAGCGGAGCAGACCGCCGTGATGGCCGCCACCCAGGGCCCGATCCGCGCCTCGGCCTTCGATGACAAAACCAGCGCCGCCGCCTGGAAAGGCAAACCTTCGTGGTACGTGGTGGCCCGCGACGACCGCATGATCCAACCCGACCTGCAGCGTGCCTTCGCGAAAAAAATCGGCGCTCACGTCAGCGAAATTGCCGCCAGCCACGTGCCTCAACAGTCGCGCCCGGCAGACGTCGCCAAGGTGATCATCGAGGCCGTGAAGCAAAGCCAATAATGTTCGGCATTCTCACCACGGGCCCGGCACTTATCAAGAACGCACGGAAAAGTAAGTGCCCGGCCCTGCACACCCTTCGCGGATGGAAACGGGTTCATGTCTGACAACCATTTCGACTTCATTGTGTGCGGCGCCGGTACATCCGGCTCCGTGGTCGCGGCGCGCCTGGCGGAAAACCCCGAAGTACGCGTGCTGCTGATCGAGGCGGGAGGCGATGACGACCACCCGAACGTGACCCAGCCAGGCAACTGGCCCTTGAATCTGGGCAGTGAGCGCGACTGGAACTTCAGCGCCGCGCCCAACCCGCAGCTCAACCATCGCCAGATCCCGCTCAACATGGGCCGCGGCCTCGGCGGCGGTTCCAGCATCAACGTGATGCTCTGGGCCCGGGGGCATAAAAACGACTGGGAAGACTTCGCCGCAGAGAGTGGTGATTCGGCCTGGAACTACGCCTCCGTACTCAAGCTGTATCAACGCATCGAACATTACCAGGGCAAGCCCGACGCAGCCCGCCGTGGCAGCGGCGGCCCGGTTCACGTCCAGCCTGCCGACGCGCCCCAGCCCATCGCCCACGCCATGCTTGAAGCCGCTGCCGCACTCGGCATTCCGACCTTCGACAACCCGAACGGCCCGATGATGGAAGGCCGTGGCGGCGCAGCCATCAACGACTTGATCATCAAGGACGGCAAGCGCCACTCCATCTATCGCGCCTACGTCCGTCCACGGCCCAACCTCACCGTGCTGACAGAGACCCTGGTGAGCCGGTTGCTGTTCAAGGCACACCGGGTGGTGGGGGTCGAAACCCTGCGCGACGGACACCCTCACCGCTACTACGCCGACCACGAAGTGATCCTGTCCCTGGGCGCCATCAACACCCCCAAAGTGCTGATGCAGTCGGGCATCGGCCCTGAGCGGGAGCTGCAACGCCATGGCATTCCTGTCATCCAGCACCTGCCCGGCGTGGGCGCCAACCACCAGGACCATGTGTCCTTCGCCGCCATCTTCGAATATGCCACGCCCCAGCCCGTGGGCCACGGCGGTTCGGAAGCCACGCTGTACTGGAGCAGCGACAGCACGCTGCGCCTGCCCGACATGTTTCACTGCCAGGTGGAATTCCCGGTGCCCAGCGCCGAGAACGCCGCGCTGGGCGTACCGGCCCACGGCTGGACCATGTTCGCCGGCCTCGCCCACCCGCAGAGTCGCGGCCACGTGAGCCTGTCCGGGCCCAACGCCAGCGACGCACCGATCATCCAACCCAACACCCTCACCCACCCGGACGACCTGCGCAGCGCCCTGCAAAACCTGCGGTTCGTGCAGGAACTGGGCGCCCAGCCTGCGTTCAAGGGCCTGGTCAAAGGCGAACGCCTACCGGGCAACGTCAACGCGCAGGCACTGGAACGCTACGCACGCAACGCAGCCGTCACCTATTGGCACCAATGCGGCACCGCCAAAATGGGTCGGGACTCAATGTCAGTGGTCGACAGCCGCCTGCAGGTCTACGGCGTGCAAGGCCTGCGAATTGCCGACGCATCGATCATGCCTCACGTGACCAGCGGCAACACCATGGCGCCTTGCGTGGTGATCGGGGAACGGGCGGTAGAAGAGATTCGTGCGCAGTACCGGGTCTGACAGCAGGCGCGCGCTGGCATCAGCGCGCACCTGACGCCGGGTGACGTCAATCGACCCCGGGAAACGAATCCACGTATTTGATCGTGAAATCCGGAAAGGAATCGACGATCTGGATCTTGTAGTCAGGGAAGCTGCTGACTGTTTTCCACTTGCCGGCCGAGTCGGGGAAACTGTCGACCTGCTTCACCTTAAGGTCCGGGAAGCTGTTCACCACCTTCACCTTGTAGTCAGGGAAGCTGTTGACGAACTGAATGTTGCCGTAAATCTTCGAGACATCCACCGACGTATCGGCGGACGCACAGAACGGAGCAATCAACAGCAGGGAAGCAACCAGCGCTTTGAACATGGGCATTTCATCCTGAAAATCAGCCTTTCAACTCACCGGCACGGTGAGTCGCCGCGTCATCGTAAACCACATACAGCGACTCGGCGATTTGGCTTTTGATCGACTTGGTGGCCTCCAGCCCCAATACAAAACCTTCGGCTTTACCACCCGCGCGATTGAGGTCCTCATGGGTCGCCGCGCCGGTGATGGCGTCGAGCAATTTGCTGGCGTGAGGGCCAACGCCTTTTGGGAGAGTGATCGAGTCAATGGACATGGGCGATACCTTGCAAGAGGAAAGTCGGTAGCGCGTGAAACCACTGCCGGGGTGGCATGGTAGACCGGTTTGGGGTGAAGGGGTCGGTTTTCGGGAAGACTGACGCGCCATTGTGCAAGCGCCCGCTGCTCGCGAAAAAACATGAACGATAGACAGCACCTGAAGGCAAAATCCGAAAGCCTCGCAACGCCTTGCTCCATGGCCTACACCTGCGCCAGAATCCGCCGGCTTGTGTGCCGGGACGACGGAATCTAAGGTTGCGCGGTCGCTGAATGGTTCGGTGATCGGGTTTAGTAGCCCACGATTTAACCTAACAAGTGCATGAGCATCATCCGTCAGACGGCCCCCGTCTGCGCTTGATGGTGGCTGTGCGCAGGGCGCCCTCGGGCGCGCCGGTTTTGTTAGGTTCCACCGGTCTACTAACCTGCGTACGGCTACCGCCCTTTTGTTTAGTAGCTATGGGGTGATGGCATCCGGTAAGGAACTTAACGATGGTTAATGATTCAACCACGCTCTTCACTGTCGCTCCCGACGTTAGCAACGAAGCTCTCATTACCAATAGCTACGAGACCTTTAGCTCGGTTAGTACGCTGCTGCTTGACCTATCCGAAGATCTGAACGGAAAACACCGTGACATTGCACTGGCGATTCATCAGTTGAGCGAACTGGGTGTGCTTCTGACTGCAAAACTCCTCGACCGTGAAGCACCGTGCTCACGATGAGCATCAGCAGCCCAAGTTACTAACCAGTTTTCCGCCAAATCGCCGCATGCCACCTTTACGATTCGACGGCTTTGCTTCATGTAATCGACAGAAGCCGGAGCAAGGACCAATCTTTGGGCTTGCCTTCGGATCGATTGAGATTTGGCTAGGTCGAGTGGGTGTTATCTGGTTCCTTATCGCGGGGGCAGCCGTAGTTGGGACCGCCATGGTAAATCGAGCCATGAGGCTGCTTTCGGCCAGAAGCAGCCGATAGGATTAGGACTACACCGAAGTCCTGTCAGAGATTATTTGTATGCTGATTGAGTGCCAAAGGTGCAGCCAAGGTTACGTTCGAGCAATGCGGGTGCGCTCCACAAATATTTCGCTGTGGGTATGCGAAGAGTGCGAAGCAACGTGGACGAGCCAGGATGAGATGAGTGCCAGTAATTTTGATGACTACGGTACGTTAATGGCCGGCATTGGGCGCAGTTGTTTATGGTCAGAATTGGAGCCGCAGTGAAAAATTCGTTACCGCTTACTTTCTGTCAAATGTCCGCTTTGGGTCGATTCTGTTGAAAAAGTCGGCCATGGTTTTCGCAGCTGAAAAGTACGCGTCCGAGACTGAAATCTTTACTTTCGGCAGAGGTTTCCAGGCGCAGATTTCACGTAGCAGCGTGTAAAAAAGGAGTTTTTTACCGGTCAATGATCAGGCAGTTTTGGATGACCGACTTTTTCAACAGAATCGGTCGAAAGCTGTCAGCCGTGGAGTCAGCGCTGCGACTCTTCGGCAAATGGTGGTACAAACTGAGCATATGACGACATGGATAGAGGCGAAATGAACCAGCTGAGTCCCGATCTGCGTGAAGACCTCCTCGAAGTGCTGGGTGAGGTCTCTACACTGATGTCTGCTGAATATGCGCAGCTTGGCCCCTTGCCTGATGGTCATCCACTGGCACAGTCAGGTCTTGAGAATGGGGCGGAGATCGTTCTGGACTACATAGCGCACGGCGAGGCAGGTGTTGCACTCGATCATCTGTTCTACATGATCAAAGAGCCTCCTCTCGCTATCTCTGCCAGATCTACCGAGAAGCTGACTCGGCTTGCCAAAGTGTTCGAAATGCACTTGAGCTAAAGGGCGTGAGGTTTCATCGGACAGTAGAACAGGACGCGCCATTACCGGAGTGGAAGACGGCTATCGGCCAAAAGCAGCGCCTCACACCAGCCTGCTTTCGACCCGAAGCGCACGGTTGCCAGCCATCAAACTACCGCACACCTCACCTCAGCGATATTCAATCAAGCCGAGTTCGATAAAACTCCTGGCCGTTGCAATGATGGCGTCTTCCGGGCTGCGAGGTGCCCAGCCTAATAGGGTCATGGCCTTGGCCGCCGTGACGCTCATATCGACGCCCAACAGCTTGACCATGCCCAGCATCATCGGATTCGTTTTGGCAGCGGCACGAATGTCGTCATCGCTCAACTCCTGAGTGGAAACATGCCTGGCAGCCTCACCCAGATGATCGCGCAGCGTGCGTGCGACCTGCACCATCGGCAGGCTGTCGCCCGAACTGGCAAGAAAACGTTCGCCGTTAGCGGCCGGATGCGTCATGGCCAGCAGATGCAACTCGGCCACATCCCTGACATCCACGAAACACGAATTGATGTTCGGGCAGCCAGGCTGTCCTTCCAGCATGTCTTTGATGATCCGGGTGGAGTGAGAATAGGTTGCGCCCAATACCGGGCCCAGCACCGCGACCGGGTTGATTGCCGCCAGTTCAAGACCTTGCCCTTGCGCACTCCGGATGAATTCCCAGGCGGCGCGTTCCGCCAGCGTTTTTGATTTCTGATACGCCCAGACATCGCCGCTGACATCACTCCAGTCGCTCTCATCAAACGGACGGCGGTAGTCAGCTGAATGGCCGACGCCGACCGCACCGAACGCCGAGGTGAGGACAACACGCTTGACTCCCGCCTCGCTCGCGGCGCGCAGTACACGCAAGTTACCTTCAATGGCTGGGTTGACCCAGTCCGCTTCAGTCACCTGGTTGCCTGACGGCGTAGGCGATGCACCGTGAATCACGTAGCGACAACCGGCGACGGCCTCTTTCCAACCGTCATCGGACATCAAGTCGGCGACTACAAACGACAGGTCGCTCCCCGGATCGACATCATGTTGTTTCAGATGCCTGCGTACTTCAGCTTCGCGCTCCAAAGTGCGCACAGTCGTACGAACCTTAAACCCATTCTCCAGCAGTGTGATGATGCAGTACTGGGCTATAAAACCTGTGCCCCCGGTTACCAATACAATGTGTTCACTCATGCCTGCCTTCCTCACCGGATTGATCGTCAGGAAAGGCTACCGGCCTGCTACCGGATTCTGAATATTTGATCGTACGCCAGGCTTGCGCGATAGTACGGAAATGCACACCGATCCTTTTTCCGACATCCTCAAACTCGCCCGCGCCGAATCGCTGGTGACAGGCGGTTTTATCGCAGGCGGGCGCTGGGCACTGCGTTTTCCCGCTCCGGACAACATTAAATTCTTTGCGGTCATCAAAGGCAGTTGCTGGGTCACGCTCGAAGGCGACGCAAGCCCGATGTTGTTCCGCACGGGTGATGTGGGGCTACTCAGCGCCAAACGCGCTTTCGTACTCGCCAGTGATCCGGGGGTCGAACCCACCGATGCAATGAGTGTGTTTTCAGGCCCGGGTAAATCCCATGTGCCCATTGGTGAAGGCGACGATTTCGCACACATTGGTGGTCACGTACTCCTCGACCCTGTCAGTGGGAAGCTGTTGAGACAGGTCCTGCCGCCGTGGATTCACGTGCCTGCCGCGGCGCCTGAGGCAGCTTCTTTTCGCGGGCTGCTTGATCAACTGGTGCAGGAACGGTCAACCCCAAAGCCAGGCGCGCAGTTGGCATCCGCTCACTTGGCTCAACTGCTGTTCATCCAGATCCTGCGCGCTCACCTGGAAACCAACGGTTCACCGCTGGCGGGATGGCTGGCCGTGCTTGGCAATGCCCGTCTTGCACCGGCCTTGCAACTGATGCACGGCGATCCTGCCCGCTCATGGCACCTGGAAGACCTGGCACGCGCATGCGCCATGTCACGAACGACGTTTGCACAACACTTTCGCACTGTGGCAGGCATGACGCCAATCGCGTACCTCACACATTGGCGGATGCGGCTGGCTGAGCGCGCGCTACGTGAAGGCAACGAGCATATCGGCACGGTTGCGCAGACGCTGGGGTACACATCCGAAAGCGCCTTCAGCAATGCTTTCAAGCGGGAGACAGGGCTCGCCCCCAAGGCTTGGCGGTTTGCAGCGAAAGGATCGGTCGGTTGAGTGCCTTGATGTGTTTAAAGCTGGGTATAGGCACCTCGACATGGCTTGACGGAAAACCTACCCCCTCACTGGGTGGTGGATTCCAACGGTGATCACGACTGTTCAATCCACTGTCACAATACCTGCGACACATCAGGCCGCCTTCGGCCAGAAGTGACCTCTTCAGAAACAGTCACATCAGCCTTTCAACCAACACTGTAGTGGCCTGGATAGCGATATCGCCAAAATCCCCTTCAAGAAGTAGCACGTTCTCAACAATGTTTATCCCTTCAAGTTCGCCAAGGATGCTGGCGTTTTGAACGTGAAGAGCGCCCAGCCTGATGGCTAGTTCAGTACCGTCGGCGTTCCATGCCATCAGCTTGTACTGGGTCTCGTCATCCACACTGACAACCATCTCGAAATATCGATGAGCCTGATCCAATGTGATCGATAAGACGTTGCTCTGTTCTAGCGCTTGAAGATTCATTACGCGGAGACTTTTGCTTAAAAAGCTGCATCCTACTACGGGGAATACCTGCCTTTGAAATCGAAGAAACGCTTCTGGCGAAAGCAAACATTCAACCCACTACCTCCCCAACAACTCCCTGACCCTCCCCCCCAAAACCTCCACCGCAAACGGCTTCGTCAACACCCCCATCCCTTCGCCCAACTGCCCATACCCCATCACCGCATTCTCCGCGTACCCCGTAATAAACAACGTCTTCAACCCCTGCCTCAGCTCCATCCCCGCCTCGGCCATCTGCCGACCATTCATGCCGCCCGGCAGCCCTACATCCGTCACCAGCAAGTCAATGTGTACATCCGAGCGCAGCAGTTTCAGGCCGGCGGCGCTGTCGGCGGCTTCGATCACGGTGTAGCCCAGTTCGCCCAGTACGTCGGCGAGCAACATGCGCACGGTGGACTCGTCGTCCACCAGCAGCACGGTTTCGCCGTGTTGGGCGATGTCCATCGCGGCTTGGCCCGGTGCGAGCTCGTCAGCGGGGGCGGCGCCGTGATGGCGTGGCAGGTAGAGGGTGACGCAGGTGCCTTCGCCGAGGGTGGACTGCACGTGCACCTGGCCGCCGGATTGTTGGGCGAAGCCGTAGATCATCGAGAGGCCCAGGCCGGTGCCTTGGCCGATGGGTTTGGTGGTGAAGAAGGGTTCGAACGCGTGGGCCATTACGTCGGGTGACATGCCGGTGCCGGTGTCGGTGACGCTCAGGCACAGGTAGGGGCCTTCGGCGAGGTCGTGGGCGCGGGCAGCGGCGGAGTCGAGCCAGTGGTTGCGGGTTTGCAGGGTGATACGGCCACCTTCGGGCATGGCGTCGCGCGCATTGATGCACAGGTTGAGCAGCGCGTTTTCCAGTTGGCTGACGTCGACGAAGGCGGTCCAGGCATCCGCGGCGCCGAGGGTTTCGACCTGGATGCCGGGGCCGACGGTGCGCTGGATCAGTTCGGCCATGCCGTACATCAGGGTGTTGACGTGGGTCGCGCGGGGCTCGAGGGTCTGGCGGCGGGAGAACGCCAACAGGCGCTGAGTCAGCACGGCGGCGCGTTTGGCCGAACCTTGGGCGGCGACCATGTATTTGTCCACGTCGCTGAGGCGGCCCTGGGCGATGCGCCGGTTCATCAGTTCCAGCGCGCCGGAGATACCGGCGAGCAGGTTGTTGAAGTCGTGGGCCAGGCCGCCGGTGAGTTGGCCGACCGCTTCCATTTTTTGCGATTGGCGCAGTTTTTCTTCGGCCTGCATCAGCATGGCGGTGCGTTCGGCCACGCGTTGCTCAAGGGTTTCGTTGAGGGCGCGCAGTTGGGTTTGCGCGTCGCGCAGGGCTTCGTCGGCGATGGTGCGCTCCAGCAGGTCGGCGGCCTGGCGCGCGAGGATGTCGAGCAGGCGCAGGTCACGCTCGGTCGGCTGATGCGGCGTGCTCCAGTGGGTGGAGATCATGCCGAGCAGGCGGCCATTGCGGGACAGCAACGGGGTGGTCTGGGCCGAACGGATGCCGGTGTCGCGGAAAGCTTGCAGGTCTTCGGTGCCGGCGATGTCGGGCCATTCCTCGAAGTCGGGGATGATCGCGCGTTGGCCGAGTTGCAGGGCCATGGTGCAACTGCTGTAGGCCATGGGGCTCACCCATTGCCAGAAACCGACCGCCTCGGGTGGCAAGCCACGGGAGCACAACAATTGCAACTCGCCGCCATGACCGGACGGATGCCCTTCGGGACACAGCAATTGCATGGTGCCGAACTGCGAGCCGGTGATGGACACGGCGGCGTCGACGATCTTGCCGTAGAGGGCTTCCAGGTCTTGCTCGCCGATCAGGTCCAGGCTGATGCGGTGCAGGAATTCGATGTCCGACAAAGCGGTTTCCGACGCGTGGGAAGGGCCACGGGGAAAGGCTGCCGGGAAGGCGGTGCGTAGGGTTTTCATGAGGGCTCCGGGGAGCTGGCAATGAGCTATTAGCAGCGTATCAGCAAAGCTCTGACCACGCGATGCGGGCAGACGTTCGGCGGTGATCACTGCGCAATACGTGTACTTAACGGCAAGCCTGTTTACACTGGCGCCCGTCTTACACTGCTTGCTCTCAATTCGGGATGGCTGAAGGTCGTTTGCGACGATCGCAAAGTGTAACGTCCTACCCCCTGAAGGCACCCACCCAGCGAATGGAATCGACCTGATGCTCAAGCCATTGCGCCCGCTTGGCGCGCTTATCCCCCTCACCCTCCTCGCCGCCCTCAGCGGTTGCGGCGCCCTGACCGATGTGCGCTCGTTTTCCACCCCCTACACCTCGCCGACCGGCGGCGAAACCGCGCGCTTGCGCGTGATCAGTGACGGCATGGTACGGGGCGTGCCCAAGTCTGATTGCATCAACTTCCGCCTGCCCGGCGCGGGCGTGATGGTGGCCAAGCGCGACGGCTACGCCGACCGCAACGGCGAAAAGCTCGGCATGGCGCCCGTGGAGCGCTACTCGGACGCCACGGTGATGAGTGAACTGAGCGTCCCCGCGGGCCAGCCCATCGCGTTTCATTACATCGGAAACCGTTGCTACAACATGTTCAGTTTCGTGCCTGAAGCCGGCATGGACTACGAACTGGATGCGGCGGGCCGCTACAAGTGCGGGGTGACCCTCAAGCGCATGCTGGTGGGCAAAAGCGAAGGCACATTGGTGCCGCTGGGGGAAAGCAAGCTGTGTAACTGGGGGGATAACTTCTAGATGGGTAGTAGCTGAAAAACGCTGCCAATCCCCTGTGGGAGTTGTCGAGCCCCGGCGAGGCTGCGAAGGCGGTGGGTCAGGTAGCATCTGTGTCGGCTGTGCCGCAGTCTTCGCAGGCAAGCCAGCTCCCACATTGGATCTGTATTGTTGGTGAGAAAGTGTCCGGCACGATGGCCCTATTGGCAGCGCTTTTTCAGCCACTGCAAGACCTCTGTGGGAGCTGTCGAGCCCCGGCGAGGCTGCGAAGGCGGTGGGTCATGTAGCATCTGTGTCGGCTGTGCCGCAGTCTTCGCAGGCAAGCCAGCTCCCACAGTATTTCTCCATTGTTGGTGAGAAAGCGTCCGACGCGATGGCCCTGCTGGCAGCGATTTTCCAGCCATTGCAAATCCTCTGTGGGAGCTGGCTTGTCGGGTCGCCGCATCGCAGCGATGACGGCGGCTTTAGCACCGCCTCCAAAATCCTGGATAATGCCCCCCCTCCCGCTCCAATACGGAAGTCCCGCTCGATGAAGTTGCCTGTGTCCGCCCTCGTCTTCGCCGCTGCCCTGTTCTCACCGCCCCTTACCCACGCCGCCGATGCCGCGCTGACCGACACCCTCAAAGCCTTCACCCGCTGCGACGCGAGTTTCTTCAGCAGTTTGAATACCCACCGCGATGCCTGGCTGGCCTATGCGCCATTGGTGCAGGAAAAGAACTTCACCTGGATCGCCGTGAAAAACCGCGCCGACCGCAAGGCCGATATCGTGCCGGTCAGCGCGCCGCCCATTGCCGGGTTGAAGCTGTTGTCCTACACCGACGAGGTGACTGATCTTGGCGCCCTGGGATTGTTTTACTACTGGGGCTTTATCGTGGACGGCGGCATCGACGAGGTCGCCCAGCGCCTCGCGCCGCTCATGGACCAGCCCGGCGCACTGCAAAAAGGCATCGGGCAATACACCCGCAGCGAGCTCAAGGTGGGCAACGGCTGGCAGTCGATCAAACCCATGCCAGGCAAGGCGCCTGGCCTGCGTAACGTGGAGCGCGTGCTGATCGTGGAGCCGGAGGGCAAGCAAGGCACGCAATCGCGGGTCAGTTGTTCGGTGCAGGGCGGCGTCAACGCCGGGATCCTGGCGCAATTGCGGCCGGATATTGCACCGGTCGATTACCCGCGCACCGTGCCCGAAACCAGCATCGGCGAGGTGCCCGTGCCGGCCAGCGTGCTGCAGCGCCTTGACGCGCCGCTCTTGCAGCCCCGCTTCAAGACGTTGAGCTACACCTACCTGTCCAAGAGTGGCGATGGCAAGGACGCGCCAATCACGGTCACGTTCAAGGCCGAAGGAGGTTTGCTGGTAAAGAATGAAGCCTATGGCAGCGCCTTCAACGTCGATCGCCTGATGCTCGCGGACCTGGTCCAGCTCAAATCGAAAATGAACGGCATCGGTGATGGCCAGGTCCTGCAAACCCGCGAAGCCGAGCTGAAGGTGCCCACCACCTGGGCGCCGGGCCAGACGCTGAGCGCGCGCCTGCACATGGCGTATGTGCCGGCCAAGCCCACCGACACACCCACCGAAACGACCCTGACCTGCACGGTGGGCGAACGCATACCGGCCCGCCAGGTGTTTGCGTCGCTGACAGGCGATGCGATCCAGCTCGCGTGCGAACAGGGCGACTACCGGTCCTCGCGCGTGTTTATCGAAGACCTGGGTGTGGCGCTGACCCTGGAGTCGACGTCGAGCCAGACGCACTATGTGAATGAGATCACAGCGCTGGATGTGGTGCGCTGACCCGCACACGGTGCAAACCGGCCGGCTCTGCCAGGGTTTTCGTTGGCGCGCGTCCAAGCCCGCCGCACTAGGGATGTGCGGCCTCGACACTGCGTATCAACGAGCCGAACAAATCCCCCCGAGGCATTTTGCTTAACGGGATATCGGCATTCTCGAACCACTCGCGCCCGGCTTCCGGGTGCGGGCCGCTCAGTACCACCACGCCCTTTTCGTAGGTATACCGCGCCGCCGCCACGTCTCCGTTGCGGTAGGTGGCAATGACCGTGTAGGGCTTGGCGGCGCTGGCTTTCGGGAAGTACGGGCCGTCCTGGAAGAAGACGTGGTCGGGCTTGCCGTCCCAGGTCACCTGCACGGCCGCATCGGCAATGCCGGACACTTCAAAACCAGGACGCCCGGCTTCGGCGTCGAGGTCGTAGGGGATCAGACCGAGGTTGTCGTTGTCCGCCAGGTAGGCGCCCATGCACAACCCCAGGTAGCGACCGCCGTGGGCGACATACCCACGGATGGCGTCGATGCGCGCGTCGCCCAGGCTGTCGAGGGCAGCGGGAATGTCCTGACCGCCACCGGGTTGCACGTAGAGGTCATAGCGGGCCAGGGTTTGTGGGGTGATGTCGACCGCTTCGTCTGCGCCGACGAAATCGATCTGGTAGTCAGGGTGCAAACGGCGCAGCGCGTTCGCCACGTTTTCGGAACAGTCCTCGCAGCCCGCCGGCCCCCGGTAGATGGCGACATGTCGGAGGGGTGTTGCGGCTTGGGCCAGGCACGGCAGCCCCAAGGCAAACGCAAACACAGAGACGACAACAGGATGCAGGTGCATGGCGGCAGGCTCACTCAAGAAGGCGGCAGGGACAACCCGCAGCCTATAGCGACCAGCCTGCGCAAATCCGTTAACAGTTGTAAAACACCTGTCCGGATGCTTAACGGTATTGCATTCCCTCCCCCAGCCAAGGATAACGGTGAGCCGCGCCTTAGCTTGAGAGTGTCCCCATGGAACTGAAATTCAGTCACGTCGACATCCTGGTCGAAAACCTCGATGACGCCTGCGCGTATTACGCGCGCATCTTCAAGGCCAGAATCTCCGAAACCTTCGTGTGGGATCGCGACGGTTTTCACGTGCGTTATGCCGTGGTGCTGATGGGCAAGGAGCGCTTCATGCTGGTCCAGCCGATCGCCGGCAACCTCAGAACCCTGCTGGACAGCCATGGCGAAGGCATGATCTACCGCCACTGCTACACCACCCCGGACATCGAGGTGGCGTACGACGAACTGATCGCCGAAGGCGTGCAGCCAGAAAATGAAAGCGGCGTGCCGCTGACCCGCGAGAACCTGCAGTCGCCATCGGGCTCGCGCATCATCTGGCTGCCCAAGCGTTTCGGGCACCTCTCCATCGAGATCCTGGAGGAGGCATCGCTGGAAGCCTTCATTGCCAAAGCGTTTCCCTGAAGCCCTCAGCCCACCATCGCCCACAGCGACGCCCCGACGCCGGTGATGCTTTCCCCGGCGATCAACCCGGCGGCGGCGGTGATCGCAAAACGCTCGGTGAGGCTCGCCCAGCGGCAGCTCACCAGCCAGGTGAACACGGCGCCCAGGGCCATCATCAACGACACCGACGCCGGCAACACAAAGGCCAGGCCCAATGCGGCGGCGCTGGGCAGGAAGCGGGCATGCCGGGCGGACAGCGTGCTGTCCAGAATACCCAGCAACACCCCCACCAGGCCGGCAATGGCGATGGCCCAACGGATGCTGGACGAGAGCGAATCCAGACCATGACTGAGGGTCTGGGCCACGGCCTTCCAGGTGGCGACGGCGGGCGCCGGCCACTCCTCGGTCAGCAGCATGGATTGCGGGTCGGGGATCAGCGCGAGGTAGGCGAACACGCTGACGATACTGCCGATGAAAATCCCGAGGATTTGCGCGATCACCTGCTTGCGCGGCGTCGCACCAATCGCCTTGCCCACCTTGAAGTCGTTCATCAGGTCGGTGCATTGCCCGGCCGAACCGCCGGAGGTGTTGGCGCTCATCAGGTTGATCGGCACCTGCCCCGGGGCCACGATGCCAAAGCTCAGTTGGGACAGTTGCCCGATGGCACCAATGGGCGGGATGCCCGTGGCGCCCACCACCCGGGCAGCCACGGCGGCGAGGCAGATTGCCAGCGGAATGGTGAGCAAGGCCATCCACAGGTTGATGCCGAACAACAACGCTTGCAGGCCAACCACCAGGCCGATCGACAGCACAAAACCGGCAGCGGGTCCGGGCTTGGGCAGGGTCCAGGGCGAGCTGCCACTGGACTGGGTTGAACGGTATAGCTGGCTCAACCGAATCGCCAGCGAAGCCAGGGTCGAACACACCATCAGGCTCACGCCCGGCCACAGCAACCATTCCACCAAGGCGGCGAATTGCGGGCCACTGCTGCCGGCAGGCAGTGTCACCAGCTGCTGCGCCAACAACCAGGGCCCCAGCCCACCCCAGGCGAGTAGCGCACCGAGCAACAGCGTCAGGCCGACCCGAATGCCGATGATCCCACCGAAGCCCACCAGCAACAGCGAAGGGTCGGCGGTAAACGTCAGGCGCTCCCACTGTGCGTTCGGCGACCAGCGTGGAATGGCCCAGATAAAAGTGTCCAGCCACTTCACCAACCCGGACAACAGCGCCGCACCCAGCAACACCTTCAAGCGCGTCGCGGCTTCGCGGCCATGGTTGTAGATGTGCAACAGGGTTTCCAGGGTGGCCATGCCCTCGGGAAATTTCAGCGCCTTGTCATTGAGCAGCGACGGGCGCAGGTACCAGGCGATCCAGATCCCCAGAAAACTCACCGAGAACACCCAGGCGATCATCGGCAAGGCGTCCAGTTGGTTGCCCGTCAGCAGGGTATAAGCCGGGATCGGCGCCACCAGCCCACCGGAAATGATCGACGCCGCCGCCGAGGCGACGGTCTGGTTGATATTGCTTTCGTGCAGCGTCCACGGCACCTGCTCGGAGGAGCGCCTGGCCAGACCTTGCCAGAGTACGTAGCCGATCAACAAAGCAATGATCGACATGTTGAACGACCAGCCGATCTTCAGCCCGGCGTACACATTGGAAGGCGTCAACAGAATGCCGAGCACCGTACCGGTGACGACCGCCCGCAGGCTGAGTTCGCGTGTGACGGGACCGTGCAGCGGCGGGGTTGAAGTCATGCGGATTCCTTTCGGCCAGGGAACAGGACGGCCTAACAAGTGAGCCCTGTAGTTGCCGAAGGTTCACCAAAACAAGATGACCGGGTTGGGCTGGCCTCTTTGTGGTGAGCGGGCTTGCCGAATCGTCGTACCGCCCGCGCTGGGGCGCGAAGCGGCCCTGAAATCGACCACCTCGGTCTATCTGATACACCGCAGTGTCCCTGTTGGGGCGGCTTCGCCGCCCAGCGCAGGGCAAGCCTGCTCACTACAAAGGCAGCAGGCCGCGCTCAACCCAACCGGAACCGTGCGGTGTTGTCGCTCAGCGCGCGGCTGCCTTGGCTCAGGGTGTCGGCGGCGCGGTTCACCGCGCGGGCGCCGTCGAGCAGGCGGCCGGCGGCCTGGTCCACTTGCTGGATGTTGCCGCTGACTTCGTCCGCCGTCGCGGCTTGTTCTTCCACGGCGGTGGCGATCTGCGCCAGGGTGTCGGTGACGTTCTGCACGGCACCGGCGATTTCGCCGAGGCGGGTGCCGAGGCCGGTGACGGACTGCGCATCGGTCAGGGCCTGTTCGCACGCCGCGCCCATCAGGTTGACCGCCTGGCTCACCGTGGCGCGCAGGCTGTCGACGGTGCCGGCGATCTGCGCGGTCGACGCCTGGGTGCGTTGCGACAGGCTGCGCACTTCATCGGCCACCACCGCAAAACCACGCCCCTGCTCGCCAGCACGCGCGGCTTCGATGGCAGCGTTGAGCGCCAGCAGGTTGGTTTGCTCGGCAATGCCGCGAATGGTGTCGACCACCGACTGAATCTGCTGCCCCTGCTGGTTCACCTGTTCCAGCGCATCGGCGGTGTCGGTCAGACGCTGGTTGAGTTGCTGGATACTCGCCGTGGTGCGCTGGCTGTCGCGACTGCTGTCTTCGGCAATCCGCCGGGTGTGCTGGGCACTGCCCGAAGCCTGCTCGCAACTCTTCGCGACGCCCATGGAGGTGGCCGCCAATTGGGTGGCGGCAGCGGCGATCTGGCTGATCTGTTGCTGCTGGTCTTCCACTTCGGTCAGGGTGCTGCCCGACTGGGAGTTGAGCGTGAGCACGGCCGAGCCCAATTGCTCGGTCTCGTGATTGACCCCCAGCAGGCTGGTGCGCAGTTGTACCACCGCGACGTTCAGGGCCGTGCTGATCGCCGCCAGTTCGTCACGCCCCTCCACCGCCACTTCCACGCACAGGTTGCCGTCGCGCAACGACTCGGCCAGGGTGGTAATGCCGCTGGCACTGCGGCGAATCGAAGCTTGCAGGCACATGAACAGGTACAACGCCGCCAACGCCAACAGGCTGAAGGTGGCCGCCACCGGCACGAATTGCTGCAACGAACGGTCGCGGTAATAGCCCAGGCGCGCATCCAGCGAAGTCAGCGACTGGTTGCGCAATGCACCCAGGCTGTCGAGCATGGCATCGACACTGCGGTCGAAGCCGGCGGTGTCGAGCTTGATGGTGCCGCCGAACACGCCGTCGTCGAGCACCTTGAGTTCGTTATCCAGCACTTGAAGGCTGTTGTCGTACTGCGCGGTCCATGGCTCCATGCCGGGGTATTGCTTGGCCTTGAGCGAAGCGGCGGCCTTGACCAATTGATCCCGCGCATCGCCAATGCGGCCACGCAGGTCGCGCATCTGCAAACGGCTCTGCAAGGTGAACTGCCCCGACGCGATGGACGACTCGCCCACACTGGCCATACGCCCGATCCGCTCGATCAGGTCCGGCGTGTGCTGGGTGGAAATCTGCATCAGCAGGTAGGTTTCCAGCCATGGATCGAGGATCAGGCCGGCATCCAGGGCAATCTGTTCGCGCAAGGTTTGCATCGCGGTCAGCGCCGAAGTGAAGCGATCGTAGCCATCCGGCCACCAACCCACCGTGCGCAGCGACTGGGAGTCCATGCCCTTGACGGTCGCCTGCAACGCTTCAAAGCGCGTCAAGGTATCGGCGCTGGCGTGGTGGTTTTTCAGTGCCTCGCCCAGGGCTTGCAGGTTTTGCCCGATGATTGGGCTGTTGGCGTCCACCTTGTCCATCGCCGCCTTGGCCGCCGGTGTGGGCGCATGCAGGATGTCCAGCGCCTTCCAGCGGGCCGCCAGGTTGCGCTGGGCCGTGAGCTGGCCGTCCAGCGCATCCAACGCCAGCAATTGGCGCACGCCGGACTGTTCGTTGGAAATCACCGAAAGTTTGTCGCGATAGTCCTGGCCGATCATCCACAGGCTACCGGCCAGCGGCAGCATGAACAGGAAAAACAGCACCTGAAACTTGCGCGCGAAACCGAAGCGTCCAAGCAGGCGAATACCGGGTGACAAGAGACTGTGCATGTCCGACCACTCCCCAAAACCACCCACACAACGCAGGCGGTGAGCGAAACCTTGTAATGACTGACGGCAAAATGCCATGTCATTGATTACGCTGGCTCAAGCAAGATACGGGCCGTTCAGATGGGGGACGAGAACAGGCGGTGTGGCGCACATGCCCGCACACTGCGTGCACGAAATTGGGGCAAAAGCACTCAGCACTGCGGGCGGGCCTGTAACCGATGGGGACGCCGAGGGAGCGAGCCATGCCAACCCGCCCTGCCGTGGCCGCCTATTGGCCCTGCCGATACCGGCTGAAATTATTGATGTGATCGTCCAGATTGTCTTCCAGCATGAGCCGGTACTGATCGCAGAAATACTTGAGCAGCGCTTCCCGCGCATCGGCCATTTCGGCGCCGGACTTGAAACTGCGCGCACTGGCCCAGGCGCTGAACCGTGTAGCGCCGAAGGTCATCGAGGCGCTGACCTGGCCGAGGTTTTCGTGGGCTGCAAGTTGTTCGTTCGACAGTTCGATGTGAGCGTCTGCACGGTCGTAGAAAGCGTGGTCGGTGGCGTCTGCCATGGGGAATTCCTGGGCGAGCGAGAAAGTGCGGCTATTGGAGCATATCCGGGGCTCGAAAAGGAAAAGCCGCAGGCCCGCTCACTTCAGCAGTTCTGTCATCCATTGCACCTGGCGTGCAAGAACCTCGCGCCGCTGATCCGGCACCGCCTGCCGGGCCTGTTCAAGGCCGGCCAGGGTTTTGTGTGCCAGGCGCAGCAGGCGTTGCCACTTGGCCAGGAATTCCGGCGTGCGGGCCTGTAGTTGCAGCGGGCCAAAGTAGAGTTCTTGGGCGCTGTAGCTCACCGGCCCCGAACGTTCGGCGACGATGATTTCATAATAGAAGCGGTTTTCCCGCAGCAACTCTTCTTCCAGGATGCGGTAGCCGTTGTCCATCAGCCATTGGCGCAGCGGTTGTTCGCCGCCATTGGGTTGCAGGATCAGGCGTTCCGCGCCATTCAGGTGGGCCGCGCCACTGTCGAGAATATCGCGAAGGGTCTCGCCGCCCATGCCGCACAGGCTGATGGCGGTGATGCCGTCGCCCGGTTCGATGGCCGCCAGACCATTGGCCAGGCGCACGGTAATGTGTTGATCCAGAGCATTGTCGTGCACGGTGCGCCGGGCCGCGTGAAAAGGCGTACGCGCCACCTCTCCCGCCACCGCCGCCGCAATCGCGCCGCGACGCATCAGCGCCACCGGCAGATAGGCGTGGTCCGACCCGATATCGGCCAGCCGCGCGCCCGCCGGCACATGCGCGGCGACGCGCTCCAGACGCATGGACAAAGTGTGTTCGTTCAACGGTGTTTCCTTATCACATCCAAGAGTGGGCTTCGCCAGCAGGGTCACCCACAACCTTATTCTCCCGAGAACCGGTCCCGGCTGTTGGTCAAGTGCAGCACCATCGCCGCACGCGCCGCGTCAGGGTCCTGGCGTTTGATCGCGTTGAAGATCGCTTCATGTTCCAGGTTCGCCAGTTGCCCCAGTTTGGCGAAGTCGGCGCCGCCGCGTTCGGCTCCCTTGACCTGGGTGCGCGGGATCATGGCATTGCCCAGGTGCAGCATGATCTCGGTGAAGAACGTGTTGCCGGTGGCCTCGGCGATCAACTGGTGAAAGCGTTTGTCCTCCTCCACACAGTTGTCGTTGTTCGCCAGCGAGGCCTGGTAATCGTCCAGCGCTTCGCGCATCTGTGCCAGTTGCTCATCGCTGCGGCGCAAGGCGGCCAGCGCAACCGCCTGCACCTCAAGGCCCAGGCGCAATTCGAGCATGTTGCGCACGCTGGCGACCGTGTCCACATGCAGGCGCAAGCCCTGCTGGGCATGCGGCGCCAGCACAAAGGTGCCGATGCCGTGACGCGTCTCCACCAGCCCCGAGGCCTGCAGCTTGGACAGCGCTTCACGCACCACTGTGCGGCTCACGCCATGCTCCAGCACGATGGTGGATTCCGACGGCAGCTTTTCACCAGGCTTGAGTTGCCCCAGCAAGATGCGCTGGGTCAGCGTCTCGAGTACGCCCTGGGCCAGGTTGCTGGAACGTTTACGGACGAAGGGTGTGTGATCGACGGGCATCGTGACGGGTCCACGGGGTTGGCTGGCGGGAGCTTAACACCCCATCGGGAATCGGCGGGAGGTTGATGTAAAAGGCCGCCAACTTGTATGACAACCAATCTGAAATTCGATTGACCGACGAGCGGCTGCACCCCCTTCCCCCCTGAGTACTTCACACCTGCCATGGCGCATTTAACTGCTACAAACCCAATAAAACTGGACAAATAACCAAAACACCCCATTCATAACCCGCCTTAGAAGAACAAAAACACACCGCTACAGATTGCGAAGCTCAAAAAACCACTTGTATGATGTCTATCAACAAAACACACACCACCCGCATAAAAATAATCAGGGGGAGTTTTTCGATTGTGAACACTTCAAGCCATGCATCTGTCGCCTCGCACAGTGATTCGGTCCTCGCGCGCGCCGTGAGCAAAGTGAAGAGCCATGTGCTCCCACTGTTCGTGATCATGTTCATCCTCAACTACATCGACCGGGTCAACATCGGCTTCGTGCGTACGCACATGGAGCACGACCTGGGTATCGGTGCCGCCGCCTATGGCCTGGGTGCCGGGCTGTTCTTCATCGGGTATGCCCTGTTCGAAGTGCCCTCCAACATGCTGCTGCAAAAGGTCGGCGCACGTATCTGGCTGACCCGCATCATGTTCACCTGGGGCATCGTCGCCACGTTGATGGCGTTCATCCAGAACGAAACCCAGTTCTACATCCTGCGCTTCCTGCTGGGCGTGGCCGAAGCCGGTTTCTTTCCCGGCGTGATCTACTACTTCACCCGCTGGCTGCCTGGCGTCGAACGCGGCAAGGCCATCGCCATCTTCCTCAGCGGCTCGGCCGTGGCCTCGCTGATTTCCGGCCCGTTGTCGGGGGCACTGTTGCAGATCGAAGGGTTCGGGTTCCACGGCTGGCAATGGATGTTCGCCATCGAGGGGCTGGCCTCGGTCGCGCTGGGCTTCTTCGTGTGGTTCTGGCTGGACTCCAAACCCCACGACGCCCACTGGCTGACCCGCGAAGAACAGGACGCGCTGGTGGCCGCCATCGACCAGGAACAACGCGACCGCGAAGCCCTGAACACCGTCAAGCCGACCCTGGGCAAGCTGCTCAAGGACCGCCAGATTCTGCTGTTTTGCGTGCTGTACTTCTGCATCCAGTTGACGATCTACGCCGCGACCTTCTGGCTGCCGAGCATCATCAAGAAGATGGGCGAGCTCAGCGATGTGCAGGTCGGGTTCTTCAACTCGATCCCCTGGCTGATTTCGATCATCGCCATGTACGCCTTCGCCTCGCTGTCAGGCAAGTTCAAGTTCCAGCAGGCCTGGGTCGCCGCCGCGCTGCTGATTGCCGCCGCCGGCATGTTCATGTCCACCACCGGTGGGCCGATCTTCGCGTTTGTCGCGATCTGCTTTGCGGCCATCGGTTTCAAGTCGGCCTCGTCACTGTTCTGGCCGATTCCCCAGGGCTACCTGGATGTGCGCATCGCCGCAGCGGTGATCGCGCTGATCAATTCCATCGGCAACCTGGGCGGCTTCGTCGCGCCGACCACCTTCGGCTTTCTGGAGCAGACCACCGGCTCGATCCAAGGCGGGCTTTACGGTCTGGCCGGTACTTCGATTCTCGCCGCGATCCTGGTGTTCTTCGCCAAGACGTCTCCCTCTGCCGTGTTGACGCCGCCCAGCGCCGTACCGACCGACGCAGCCCTCAGCAAACCCCTTTGAGCCTATTTAGGAACCTGCCATGACCACTCCCGTTATCACTCACTTCCAGGTCATTCCGGTGGCCGGCCACGACAGCATGCTGCTGAACCTGAGCGGTGCCCACGGCCCCTGCTTCACGCGCAATATCGTCATTCTCAAGGACAGCAGCGGCCACACCGGTGTGGGCGAAGTGCCCGGCGGCGAGCGCATCCGCGAAACCCTCGAAGACGCCCGTGGCCTGGTGATCGGCCAACCCATCGGCCAGTACCAGCGCATCCTCAACCAGATGCGCACGACCTTTGCCTCACGGGACGCCGCCGGTCGCGGCCTGCAAACTTTCGATCTGCGCATCACCATCCATGCGGTGACCGCGATGGAAGCCGCGCTGCTCGACCTGCTGGGGCAATTCCTCGAAGTCCCGGTGGCCGCCCTGCTCGGCGAAGGGCAGCAGCGCGATGCGGTGAAAATGCTCGGTTATCTGTTCTATGTGGGCGACCGCACTGCCACCGCCCTGGCTTACCGCAACGAAGCCGATGCCGAGGACGACTGGTTCCGTCTGCGCCACGAAACCGCCCTGACCAGCGAAGCGGTGGTGCGCCTGGCTGAGGCCGCCCAGGCCAGATACGGCTTCAACGACTTCAAGCTCAAGGGCGGCGTGTTGAGTGGCGACGCAGAAATCGAAGCCGTCACCGCCCTGGCCGAACGCTTCCCCGAGGCGCGCATCACCCTTGACCCGAACGGCGCCTGGTCGCTCAAGGAAGCCATCCGCCTGTGCCGTGATCAACACCGGGTGCTGGCCTACGCCGAAGACCCCTGCGGTGCGGAGAACGGCTATTCGGGCCGCGAAGTCATGGCCGAATTCCGTCGGGCCACCGGCCTCAAAACGGCGACCAATATGATCGCCACCGACTGGCGCGAAATGGGTCACGCGATCCAGTTGCAATCCGTGGATATCCCCTTGGCCGACCCGCATTTCTGGACGATGCAAGGTTCGGTGCGCGTGGCGCAGATGTGCAACGACTGGGGCCTGACCTGGGGCTCGCACTCCAACAATCACTTCGATATATCCCTGGCGATGTTCACCCAGGTGGCGGCCGCCGCGCCGGGCGATATCACCGCCATCGACACCCACTGGATCTGGCAGGACGGCCAGCGCCTGACCCGGGAGCCGCTGAAAATCGAAGGAGGCTACGTGAAGGTGCCGAGCAAGCCGGGCCTCGGTGTGGACATCGACATGGACGCCGTGGCCAAGGCCCACGAACTGTACAAAGGCATGGGCCTGGGTGCGCGGGATGACAGCGTCGCGATGCAGTTCCTGATTCCTGGATGGCGCTTCAACAACAAACAGCCTTGCCTGGTGCGCTAGCGCCTTCGACAACGCTGTTGATCAAATGCGGGAGCTGGCAAGCCACGACGAGGGTGCGAAAGCGGTGGGTCAGGTGGCATCTGTGTTGGCCATGCTGCCGTCTTCGCAGCGATGCCGCGACCCGACAAGCCAGCTCCCACATTGGAGCTCTATTGTTGATGAGAAAGTAATCGACGCGATGGCCCTGCTGACGGAGTTTTTTTAGCCACTGCAGGCCCCATGTGGGAGCTGTCGAGCCCCGGCGAGGCTGCGAAAGAGGTGGGTCAGACGGCATCTGTGTTGGCTGTGCCGCAGTCATCGCAGGCAAGCCAGCTCCCACATTGGATCTCTATTGTTGGTGAGAAAGCGTCCGGCGCGATGGCCCTGCTGGCAGCGTTTTTCCAGCCACCACCAATCCCCTGTGGGAGCTGTCGAGCCCCGGCGAGGCTGCGAAAGCGGTGGGTCA
>NZ_JBSVVZ010000066.1:0-38556 GCF_054071875.1 Pseudomonas sp. SDO524_S393
ATACACCGAGGTGATGCTGTCGCAGGCAAGCCAGCTCCCACACAAGCCCGCTTTCATGCAGGTTTATCTTGGGCCGGAAACCACCAGCATCTGCCCAGGCTTGAGCGCCTGGCCGGTACGCGGGTTCCAGCGCTTGAGGTGTTGCATCTCTACGTTGAAGCGCTTGGCGACGATATACAGCGAGTCGCCTTTCTGGACCTTGTACTGCACCGGCTTCTTGCTGTCGGCCTTGGCCACCAGCTTGCGCGTGTCCTGCATTACCAGGGTCTGGCCGACTTTGAGGGCCTGGCCGTTGAGCTTGTTCCAGCGTTGCAGGTCATGCACATCGACCTTGTTCGCCTTGGCGATCAGCGTCAGGTTGTCGCCGCTACGCACTTTGTAGCTGCGCGTGCGTCCGGCGACCCGTGCGCTCTCGACTTCGTCGAACACCTGCTTTTTCGGGCGCATTGCCAACAACTCTTCGGGCTTCATCGTCGAAAGCGTGCTGGTGAGCAACTGCGCCTTGGAGCTTGGCACCAGCAAATGCTGGGGACCGTCCAGGGTGGTACGTTGTTTCAGGGCCGGGTTGAGCTGGAACAGTTCGTCTTCGTCGATTTCGGCCAGCGCCGCGACCCGTGACAGGTCCATGCTTTGCTTGACTTCAACCACTTCGAAATACGGCTGGTTGGCGATGGGGTTCAGGTTGACGCCGTAGGCCTCGGGGGCCAGCACCACCTGGGACAGCGCCAGGAACTTGGGCACGTAGTCCCGGGTTTCCTGGGGCAGGGGCAGGTTCCAGTAGTCGGTGGGCAGGCCCAGCTTCTCGTTGCGCTCGATGGCGCGGCTGACCGTACCTTCACCCGCGTTATACGCCGCGAGGGCCAGCAACCAGTCGCCGTTGAACATATCGTGCAGGCGGGTCAGGTAGTCCAGGGCGGCGGTGGTGGAAGCGGTGATGTCGCGGCGGCCATCGTAGGCGCGGGTCTGGCGCAGGTTGAAGTAGCGCCCGGTGGAGGGAATGAACTGCCACAGGCCGACCGCATCGCTGCGCGAATAGGCCATTGGGTTGTAGGCACTTTCAATCACTGGCAGCAGCGCCAGCTCCAGGGGCATGTTGCGTTCTTCAAGGCGTTCGACGATGTAATGAATGTAGAGACTGCCGCGTTCGCCGGCGTTCTCCAGAAAGGACGGGTTGCTGGCGAACCACAGGCGCTGTTGCTCGATGCGTGGGTTGACGCCTACACCGTCCTGCAATTGAAAGCCCCGGCGCATGCGTTCCCAGACATCCTGGGGCACTTCGGGGCTGGGCTTCTCTGAGAGCCAGATGGGTTTCTGCTTGATCTTGGCAGCAAGATTCGGTTTGGGTTGCACGGTGGATTGTGCAGCGAAATGAGTCGATTGGCAGCCCGCCAGAGTCGCGGACACAGCCACCGCCACAGCTTGAGCCAGGCGGGTCAATGCGTCTGAAGAAATGGATTTACGAATAGATGACGACATTGGCTGGAAGTAAGTTCCGGGCAAAAATGTCGGGCGATTCTAGAAAGCGCCCGGGTTCCGGTCAACCATTCAGAAATTGCGTATCAGATTGCATCCACTTAGAACTTATCTTTCCAGGCCCGCAAACTGGCAAACACCTCGGCCCCAGAGCGGTTGTCGCGACCGTTCCGTTCGTCCGCTTTTTGTTTAACGGATGTTTCAGCGGTGCGCAGGAAGGGATTGGTGCGTTTTTCCAAGGCCAGGTTGGATGGCAACGTTATCTCGCCGTTAGCCCGAAGTTGGCGGACGTTCTCCACGCGTTCGGCGATATCGGCGTTATCCGGTTCCACTGCCTGGGCAAATTTGAGATTGCTTTGGGTGTATTCATGGGTGCAGTACACCAGCGTCTCCGCGGGCAAGGCGGCCAGGCGCTCGAGCGAGCTGTGCATCTGCTCCGGCGTCCCTTCGAACAGGCGACCGCAGCCGGCCGCAAACAGGGTGTCGCCGCAGAACAGCACGCCGGCATGATAAAAGGCGATATGCCCCAAGGTATGGCCGGGTACGGCAAACACGTCGAAGTCCAGACCCAGCACCTGGATGCGCTCGTTGTCGTTCAGCGCCACATCCCGTGCCGGGATCTTCTCGCTCGCCGGGCCATACACCCTGGCATCGGTTGCGCCCTTGAGCTGTTCGACACCGCCAACGTGGTCGTGGTGATGATGGGTGATCAGGATGTCGCCGAGGGTCCAGCCGGGGTTTTGCTCGAGCCAGGCCAGCACGGGCGCGGCATCGCCGGGGTCGACCACGGCGCAGCGCCGGGTCTGTGGGTCTTGTAACAACCAGATGTAGTTATCGGTGAAGGCGGGCAGGGCACTGATCTGTATCATTCTTCGATTCGCCAAGCTGGACACATTGGTGCATCTTAGAACGTATAGGCGAGTTGGAGAATGCAATGACTGATAAAGCGTTCGCCCAGGCCGATCCCGAGTGGCTGGCCCTGATCGGCGCCGCCCGAGAATGGCTGTCCGGGCCGATCGGGCAATTTTTGCTGGATGAAGAACGGCGCATGCTCGAAGACGAGCTGGGTCGGTTCTTTGGCGGCTATCTCGTGCATTACGGTCCGTCGGCGCAGACGCCACCGTGTGCACCTCAGGTGCAACGCAATGTACGCCTCGGCGCGCCGTTGCCCGGCGTGGAGATCGTCTGCGAGGAGCAGGCCTGGCCCTTGAGCGAACACGCCGCCGACGTGGTGGTGCTGCAACATGGCCTGGATTTCTGCCTGTCGCCCCATGGCTTGCTGCGCGAAGCCGCCAGCAGCGTGCGCCCTGGTGGCCATTTGCTGATTATCGGAATAAACCCCTGGAGCAGTTGGGGCCTGCGCCATGTCTTCGCCCATGATGGCTTGCGCCAGGCGCGTTGCATCTCGCCTTCACGGGTGGGGGACTGGCTGAACCTGCTGGGCTTCGCGCTGGAGAAACGCCGCTTCGGATGCTATCGTCCGCCGCTTGCCTCGGCCAAGTGGCAAGCCCGCCTGGCCGGCTGGGAACGCCGCGCCGGCGCCTGGCAACTGTCGGGAGGCGGCTTCTATCTATTGGTCGCCCGCAAAATCGTGGTCGGGCTGCGTCCGGTGCGCCAGGTGCAGCGTCAGCCCGTGGGCAAGCTGGTGCCGATGCCGATGGCCAAAGTCAATCGCAAGCAAAGCGAACCCTAAACCTTTTTTGATTTCAGACCCCGCCTGTCTTGATGGATGTTACCGAATGACCGATACCGTAGAACTCTTCACCGATGGCGCCTGCAAGGGCAACCCGGGCCCCGGCGGCTGGGGCGCCTTGCTGGTGTGCAAAGGCGTCGAGAAGGAACTGTGGGGCGGCGAGGCCAACACCACCAACAACCGCATGGAACTGCTCGGCGCCATCCGTGGCCTCGAAGAGCTTAAGCGCCGCTGCGACGTGCTGCTGGTGACCGACTCGCAATACGTGATGAAAGGCATCAACGAGTGGATGGTCAACTGGAAGAAGCGCGGCTGGAAAACCGCAGCCAAGGAGCCAGTGAAAAACGCCGACCTGTGGCAATTGCTCGACGAACAATGCAATCGCCATAACATCACCTGGAAATGGGTGCGCGGTCACATCGGCCACCCCGGCAACGAACGCGCCGACCAGCTGGCCAACCGGGGCGTGGATGAAGTGCGGGGTTACAAGCAGAGCTGATGCCGGCTCACGTGCTAACATCGCGTCCTTTGATTGACACCACACCGTTGAGAGCTGAACCCTGATGGCCATCCGATCTGTTGTACTCGATACCGAAACCACCGGCATGCCGGTGACCGATGGCCACCGGATCATCGAAATCGGCTGCGTCGAACTGTTGGGTCGACGCCTCACCGGTCGCCATTTTCACGTTTATCTGCAACCGGACCGCGACAGCGACGAGGGCGCGATCGGCGTCCACGGCATCACCGATGAGTTCCTCAAGGGCAAACCACGCTTTGCCGAAGTCGCCGATGAGTTCTTCGAGTTCATCGACGGAGCGCAACTGATCATTCATAACGCGGCGTTCGACGTCGGCTTCATCAATAACGAATTCGCCCTGATGGGGCAGACGGAGCGTGCGGATCTTTCCCAGCACTGCTCGATCCTCGACACCTTGATGATGGCCCGCGAGCGTCACCCGGGTCAGCGCAATAGTCTGGATGCCCTGTGCAAACGCTACGGCGTCGACAACTCCGGTCGTGAGTTGCACGGCGCATTGCTCGACTCCGAGATCCTGGCCGACGTCTACCTGGCAATGACCGGCGGGCAAACCAGCCTATCCCTGGCCGGTAATGCGTCCGACGGCAGCGGTTCGGCGGAGGGCGCGGGCAATCGCCCATCGGAAATCCGCCGTTTGCCGGCCGACCGCAAGCCCACCACGATCATCCGCGCCAGCGAGCAGGACCTGGCCGAACATGCGGCACGCCTGGAAGCCATCGCCAAGTCGGCGGGCGCGCCGGCGTTGTGGTCGACCCTGACTCAACAATGACACAACCCTGTAGGAGCCCGGCTCGCCGGTGATGAGGCCATTACCTTCACTGCAAGGTTAGAGACCGCCATCGCAGGCAAGCCAGCTCCCACAGTTGAGCTTCACGGCTTTCAAAATCTTCATTCGCGTCATCGCCCCCAAGCTTCTACCCTTGAGTGCATAGCCATCAGGACTCCAAGCACTCATGTACAAAGACCTGAAGTTCCCGGTTCTGATCGTGCACCGCGACATCAAGGCCGACACCGTCGCCGGTGATCGGGTTCGAGGTATCGCCCGGGAGCTGGAACAGGAAGGCTTCAGTATCGTCGAGGCGGTGGATTACGCCGAGGGCCGTCTGGTGGCCTCAACCCATCATGGCCTGGCGTGCATGCTGATCGCCGCCGAGGGCGCGGGGGAAAATACCCATCTGCTGCAAAACATGGTCGAACTGATTCGCCTGGCGCGGGTGAGGGCGCCCAGCCTGCCGATCTTTGCCCTTGGCGAGCGAGTCACGCTGGAAAACGCGCCGGCCGATGCCATGAGCGAGCTCAATCAACTGCGCGGCATCCTTTACCTGTTCGAAGACACCGTGCCGTTTCTGGCCCGGCAGGTGGCGCGCGCTGCCCGTACCTACCTGGATGGCTTGCTGCCACCGTTCTTCAAGGCGCTGGTGCAACACACCGCCGACTCCAATTATTCCTGGCACACACCTGGTCATGGTGGTGGCGTGGCTTATCGCAAAAGCCCGGTGGGGCAGGCGTTTCATCAATTTTTCGGGGAAAATACCCTGCGTTCGGACCTGTCGGTCTCGGTGCCCGAGCTGGGTTCATTGCTGGACCACACCGGTCCGCTGGCCGACGCTGAAGCCCGCGCCGCGCGTAATTTTGGCGCCGACCACACGTTCTTTGTGATCAATGGTACATCCACCGCGAACAAGATCGTCTGGCACTCCATGGTCGGTCGCGATGACCTGGTTCTGGTGGACCGCAACTGCCACAAGTCGGTGCTGCATTCGATCATCATGACCGGCGCGATCCCGCTGTACCTGTGCCCGGAACGCAATGAACTGGGCATCATCGGGCCGATTCCCCTGAGTGAATTCAGCCCCGACTCGATCCATGCCAAGATCGAGGCCAGCCCCTTGACCCGGGGCCGGCCAGCCAGGGTGAAGATGGCCGTGGTGACCAATTCCACCTACGACGGGCTGTGCTACAACGCCGAACTGATCAAGCAGCAACTGGGCAACAGTGTCGAGGTGTTGCACTTTGACGAAGCCTGGTATGCCTATGCCGCCTTTCACGAGTTTTTCGCCGGGCGCTACGGCATGGGCACTTCGCGCACGCCGGACAGCCCGCTGGTGTTCACCACGCACTCCACCCACAAGCTGCTGGCGGCCTTCAGTCAGGCGTCGATGATCCACGTGCAGGACGGCGGCGCGCGTCAACTGGACCGTGACCGCTTCAACGAAGCGTTCATGATGCATATCTCCACTTCACCGCAATACAGCATCATCGCCTCGCTGGACGTGGCGTCGGCGATGATGGAAGGCCCGGCCGGGCGCTCGCTGCTGCAAGAGATGTTCGACGAGGCGCTGAGCTTTCGTCGTGCCCTGGCCAACCTGCGCCAGCACATCGCCGCCGAGGACTGGTGGTTTTCCATCTGGCAGCCGCCGTCGGTGGCCGGTATCGACCGGGTGGCCACAGCGGATTGGTTGCTGCAACCCCAGGATGATTGGCATGGCTTTGGCGACGTGGCTGAAGACTACGTGCTGCTGGATCCGATCAAGGTCACTTTGGTGATGCCGGGTCTCAATGCTGGAGGCGCGTTGAGCGAGTGCGGAATTCCCGCTGCGGTGGTCAGCAAGTTCCTGTGGGAGCGTGGGCTGGTGGTGGAGAAGACCGGGTTGTATTCCTTCCTCGTGCTGTTTTCCATGGGCATCACCAAGGGCAAATGGAGTACCTTGCTCACCGAGTTGCTGGAGTTCAAACGCAACTATGACGCCAACGTCAGCCTGGCCAGTTGTTTGCCATCGGTGTTCGCCCAAGGCCCGGTGCGTTATCAAGGCCTGGGGTTGCGCGACCTGTGCAACCAATTGCACAGTTGCTACCGCAGCAATGCCACCGCCAAACACCTCAAGCGCATGTACACGGTGTTGCCGGAAATCGCGATGAAGCCGGCCGACGCCTACGACCAACTGGTCAGGGGTGAAGTGGAGGCGGTACCCATCGATGCCTTGTCAGGGCGTATCGCAGCGGTGATGCTGGTGCCGTATCCGCCGGGCATTCCGTTGATCATGCCGGGGGAGCGCTTTACCGAGTCGACGCGGTCGATCATCGATTACCTGGCGTTTGCCCGGACGTTCGATAGCGGTTTCCCCGGTTTTGTCGCGGATGTTCATGGGTTGCAACACGAAGATGACGGCAGTGGCCGTTGTTACACGGTTGACTGCATCAAGGGTTAAGGATGGTTATGCACGCTGTTATGACGCCGAAATACCCGGGGCTCACTGTCCGGGTCGCCGACGAGGGCTTCGATGCCTACGTGTGGGGCAACGACTTCAGCTTTGAGGTCAATGCCTACGGCGAGCCGCAGATGGGCAAGCGGGTCGATCAATGGCCGGTGGAGCGCATCTTGCCGTACCGCAAGTGCTACGGCATCGACCCGGAAGAGTTCGCCAGCTTTCGCGATGCACCGGACAGTGCGATCTTCATGGCCTTTCTCGATGATCGCGCGGTGGGGCATATCGTGGTCAGCACCAACTGGAACGGCTTCGCCCATGTCGACGAGCTGGCGGTGGCCTTGCCTGCACGGCGCCACGGCGTGGCGAAAGCCTTGCTCGATGTGGCGCAGTTCTGGAGCCGCAAGAAAAACCTGCCGGGCATGATGCTGGAAACCCAGAACAACAACCTCGGCGCCTGCCGCCTGTATGAGCGTTGCGGCTATGTGATGGGCGGGATCGACCACTTGCGTTATCGCGGGATCGATCCGCAGACCCGCGAGGTGGCGATCTTCTGGTACCGGCTGTTCAAGACCGAAACCGGCAAATCCTAACCTGCCAACAGGCTTTCCGCTTTCTGTGTGACGATCTCCAGCAGTGCGTTCAACGCGGGGGACGTCACGGCATCCTTCAATGTGAGTGCATACAGGCTGACCATGATCGGCGGCGACACCGGGCATGCGTCCAGCCCTGCCTCGCGCGCGCCGCAGGCGGTAAACGGGTCGACAATCGCCAGGCCTTCCCCGGCCTCGACCATGCTGCGCATCATCTGGTACGTCTGCACCCGCGTCTGCACCACCGGCAGCGGACGCAGGGCCTGCAGTTTGGCATCGAGCAGGCGACTGAGCGGATCTTGCCCCTCCAGCCCGATCATCGATTGCCCGGCCAGCTCTTGCAGCGCCATGTATTTCTGTTTGGGTTTCAGCCAGCCGTGGGGCGCCAGCAACTGGAGCTTGCCTTGCGCCAGTACCGTGCTCTGGATTTGCGGGTGTTCCGGATCGTGCAGGCTCAAGCCCACCTCGGCTTCGTGCAGCAACAGGCTCCTGACGATCTCGCGGGTGGGCTGGCTCGACAGGTTGCACGGTGTGTCCTGGAAACGACGGCGCAGCGCTGCGATGCTTTGCGGCAGCAACTGGTTGGCCAGCGGCGGTGTGCAGAGGGTGCGCAGGGTCGGGGCGTGATGGTGTTTCAGGCGGCTGGCCAGGCGTTGCACCGGTTCCAGCGCTTCATACAATGGCGCGATTGCGGCTTGCAGCTCCAGTGTTTCCCGGGTCGGCTGCAGGCGTCCGCGCACACTGGCAAAGAGCATGAAGCCCAGTTGTTGTTCGGCTTCCTTGAGCGCAGCGTCTACATCGCCCACGGGGAGTTGCAACCATTCGGCCGCCAAGCCTGGGTGTCCGGTCTGCAAAATGGCCTGAATCACTTCGATATGACGTAAACGCATGGCCGGAGTCTATGTGCAGCGCGGTGGGGATTCAATAGAATGGCCGCGTTGATCATCAATGACCAAAGCCGGCTATCGGCACATACAACAAAAACAGGTCCGGTCTCACATGCCTCTACCCTCGACATTCCTCGGGGTAACGGCCAAACAACTGCTGGTCCTGGTGACCGTGGGTTGTGCGGCTGCTTATCTCCTCGACATGCAAGACGACACCGCGCCGGAAACTCTCGCCCTTGAGGCCTTCATCCGCTCCGAGCAACAGGTGGCCGAGCAGGTGGGTACGGTACTGGACGTGGCCTTGGTCAGGCAGGTGATTGCACATCCCGGTTATGAGCGCGTGGGTTACCAGCGTTCGATGTACGCCGTTGAAGGCGAGCGGGGGCGCTTGATGGTGACACTGAAGAAGGTCGATGGAGAGTCTGCGATCGAAGTAACGGAGATACGCCGTCCGTGATCGCCCCGGCCCAGTCGATGCCGTCAATGGCCAGGACTGAGCAGGTGGATGAGGCGAGTTGCTACGAGGCGAGAGTGGTTTCCGATTCGCGGACGATAATGGTCCCCGACTGGATCAGTTTGAATTCATCGCCCTCCAGTTTTTCTACACGATCGCCAATGGCCAGCTTGTAGGTGGTGGAGGGCGCCGAGCCAACCAGGTCGCCTTGCGCCGGGTTGGATTCCTGGAACTCATGCACCGAATACACACGTCCTTCTGCGTCTCTGGCATGGAACTGTCCGACAAGTACTGCAGCCATCTGTTTAGAACCTCTGGAGATAAACACTCGATTTGCGGTTCTGTAGACCGTCAGGTGGCGGGGTAGTTTACCTACAAGAAAAAAATACTATTCCGTGATGAATTCAGATCCGTCCTACACAATCCCGGCAAATCACACCCCGATGAATATAAAAAAACCTGCTGGTGCGCACGCCGTCGAGACTCTATAACTACAAGCTCCATAGTCAGATGTCGGGAGAAGCAGATGAGCAAGGTTTATACGATTGCCGTTCTGGTAGGCAGCTTGAGAAAGGACTCGATCAACCGCAAGGTTGCCTTGGCCCTGGCCGAACTGGCCCCCGCCAACCTCAAGCTGAATATCCTCGAAATCGGCGATTTGCCCCTCTACAACGAAGACATCGACGGCGCGACGCCGCCCGCCGCCTACGGCACGTTCCGCAAACAGCTGGGCGGGGCCGACGCGGTGCTGTTCGTGACCCCGGAATACAACCGCTCGGTACCGGCGCCGTTGAAGAATGCTATCGACGTGGGCTCGCGTCCTTACGGGCAAAGCGCGTGGAGCGGTAAACCCGGGGCGATCATCAGCGTGTCGCCGGGGGCCATCGGCGGGTTTGGCGCCAACCATCATCTGCGCCAATCCCTGGTGTTTCTCGATGTTCCCTGCATGCAGCAACCGGAAGCCTATCTGGGGGGCGCGGGCAATATTTTCGATGACGCGGGCAAGATTTCGGAAAAGACCAGGCCGTTCCTGCAAGCGTTTATCAACGCCTATGGCCAATGGGTGGAAAAGCACAAGGCTTGATGGGTAAAGGCGTTCAACGTGTGGGAGCGGGCAAGCCCGCTTCCACATCGGGTCTAGCGCAACCAGTTGGTACGTGCCAGTTCGATGACTTCGTCGCCGCGTCCGCTCATTACCGCCTTGAGCATGTACAGGCTGAACCCCTTGGCCTGTTCCAGCTTGATCGTCGGCGGCATTACCAGTTCCTGGGTCGCGGTGACCACATCCACCAGCACCGGCCCGTCATGGGCCAGTGCGCGACGCAGGGCAGGCTCCAGGTCTTCGGATTGCTCCACGCGTATGCCCAGGATGCCCATCGCATTGGACATCGCCGCGAAGTCCGGATTTTTCAGCTCGGTGCCGGTGTCCAGGTAGCCCGCGGCTTTCATTTCCATGGCGACAAAGCCCAGCGACGCGTTGTCGAAAACCACGACTTTGACCGGCAGGTTCAACTGCGCCAGTGAGATGAAGTCCCCCATCAGCATGGCGAAGCCGCCGTCGCCGGACATCGAGATCACTTGCCGTCCGGGAAACGCTGCCTGCGCACCGATGGCCTGGGGCATGGCGTTGGCCATGGAGCCATGGTTGAACGAGCCGATCAGGCGACGCTTGCCGTTCATTTTCAGGTAGCGCGCGGCCCACACAGTGGGAGAGCCGACATCGGCGGTGAAAATCGCATCCTCGTCGGCCAGTTCACTGAGCAGGCGTGCCACATATTGCGGGTGAATCGGGCGATCGGCTTTGGATGGCTGCGCCAAGTCATCCAGGCCTTGGCGGGCTTTCTCGTAGTGCTTCCGTGAGGTGTCGAGGAAGCTGCGGTCAGCTTTGCGCGTCAGCCGGGGCAGCAATGCGTCGATCGTTTCGCGCACATCCGCCGCGATGCCCAGGTCCAATGTGGCACGGCGGCCCAGGGCCTGCGGGTTGCGGTCGACCTGGATGATCTTCGCGTCGGTGGGGTAGAACTGGCGATAGGGGAAGTCGGTGCCGAGCATGACCAGCGTGTCGCAGTCGAGCATCGCGTGGTAACCGGAGCTGAAGCCGATCAGGCCGGTCATGCCCACATCGAACGGGTTGTCCCACTCCACATGTTCCTTGCCGCGCAGTGCATGCACCACCGGTGCTCCGAGGGCGTCGGCCAGTGCCACCACTTGATCATGGGCCCCGGCGCAACCGCTGCCGCACAGCAGGGTGACTTTTTCGCTGTTCTGGAGCAGGTCGGTGAGTTGTTGCAGGTCTTGCTCGGCGGGCAATGTGCGTGGCGCGTGCAGCGCGGGCCAGGGCTTGACGTTGTCTTCGACTTCCAGCAATGACACGTCGCCTGGAATCACCACCACGGCCACGCCGCGATTGAGGATTGCCGAGCGCATCGCGCGGTGCAGCACTTGGGGCATCTGCGCGGGGTTGGTCACCAGTTCGATAAAGTGGCTGCACTCCTTGAACAGTTCCTGGGGGTGGGTTTCCTGGAAGTAGTTCAGGCCGATCTCCGAGGACGGGATCTGCGCCGCGATGGCCAGCACGGGCACGTGGTTGCGATGGCAGTCGAACAGGCCGTTGATCAAGTGCAGGTTGCCCGGGCCGCAACTGCCGGCGCACACCGTCAGTTCGCCGGTAGCGGCCGCTTCGGCCCCGGCGGCAAACGCTGCCACTTCTTCGTGGCGCACATGCATCCACTCGATGCTGTCCATGCTGCGCAAGGCGTCGGTGAGGCCGTTTAGGCTGTCGCCGGTCAGGCCCCAGATACGCTGGATGCCCGCCTGTTCGAGGGTGTTCGCCAGTTGCCGGGCCAGGTTGATCTTCGCCATGAAGCACTCCAATGGTCAGTGAGGTTAAAAACGACTGATCAATAGGGGACAGTTCGATCACGGCGAATGCTCACCCTTTAATGTGAAGATTGCGTCATCGCCGCACGGTATTGGCGGGTACGCCGGGCAATGAACCATTGGTCGCGCACCAGTGCCACGCACGGCCGAACATCAGCCCTTGGCGCGTGGCCGTGACTGAGACGACGCATCTGGTAGCGCACCACGGCCAGGGTGGCGAGTGCGGCCAGGGGCTTGCGCTGCCAACTGATCGGCTTGAGTTGCGGGTTGAGGTCGCGGCCCTCGCGCCAGTGTTTGAGCAACTGAGGCTCCAGGGTCAACGCTGTGGCGATGCCGGCCATGGCGATGCCGCTGTCCAGCACCTGTTGCACGATGGGCAGGCGGCGAATGCCGCCGGTGACCATCAAGGGCATCGTGGCGACAGCGGCCAGTTCCTTGGCGAACTCCAGGAAGTACGCCTCGCGCGCCAGGGTGCGGCCATCCCGCGCTTCGCCTTGCATGGCCGGTGCTTCATAGCTGCCACCGGACAGCTCCAGCAGGTCGATGGGCAGTGGGTTCAGCAGCTCGACCACGGCGCGGGCGTCGGCCTCTGCAAAACCGCCGCGCTGAAAGTCCGCGGAGTTGAGCTTGACCGCCACACAAAACGACGGGCTGACACTGGCCCGCACGGCCCGGATCACTTCCAGCAACAACCGCGCACGGTTTTCCAGGGAGCCGCCCCAGCGGTCGGTGCGCTGGTTGCTCAGGGGCGACAGGAACTGGCTGAGCAAGTACCCATGGGCGCCATGGATTTGCACCCCGGTAAACCCGGCTTTTTCGGCCAGGCGCGCGCTGGTGGCGAAACGCTCGATCACATCCTGAATGTCACCTTCGGTCATGGCCCGGGGCTTGGCGAACATCTTCGAGAAACCGCCCAGGTCCAACGCCACCGCAGACGGCGCAATGGCGAGCTGACGCAGATTGCCGGGCGTCTGCCGCCCGGGATGGCTGAGCTGTACCCAGAAGTGCACGCCTTTGGCCCGCGCCACGTCGGCCCATTCGCGGAAGCTGTCCAGATGCTGTTCATCCTCCAGGGCCACGCCACCCGGGCCGGTCATGGCGCGGCGGTCGATCATTACGTTACCGGTGATCAGCAGGCCGGGCTCACCGTCGGCCCAGGTCTTGTACAGCCGCTTCAGCTCGCGGGACGGTGCTTGCCGGGCATCGGCCATATTTTCTTCCATCGCCGCCTTGGCGATACGGTTCGATAACACTTGGCCATTGGGCAGTTGCAGGGCTTCAAAGGGTGACATGGGTTGACTCCTGAGCGAGGGAGGCCTCAGGCTAAGCTTAAAGTTAACTTTAATGTCAAGCAGGGTTGGACGATGAATATCGGTGAGTTGGCAAAACAGAGTGGGCTGGCGGCGTCGCGCATCCGTTTCTATGAGGCGCAAGGCTTGATCAGTCAGGTGGGGCGCCAGGCCAATGGCTATCGACGTTATTCAGAGGAGGCGCTGCAAACCCTGCAACTGATCCAAAGTGCGCAACAGGCCGGGTTCACTTTGCAGGAGCTTAAGGCATTGATGCCGGCACCGGGCGAGCACAAACGCGACGAATTGATCGAGGCATTGGAGCGCAAGGTCGCTCAGATTGAGGTGATGCAGACGCAACTGGCGCAAAACAAGGCGCAATTGCTGGGAGTGATCGAGGCCGTGCGAGCACACCCGGCCGATGTGCCGTGTTCCATGGGGCAGAAGCAGGTGCTGGCGTCGATCAAGCTCAGCGTCTGATCATTCCCACGCTTTGCGTGGGAATGCAGCCTTGGACGCTCCGCATCCCAACAGCGGACGCAGAGCGTCCGGCGAGGCATTCCCACGCGGAGCGTGGGAACGATCGGTCAGCGACGACGGAACAGCGGCAGTGGTTCGTCGGTAGCGGCCTGGTAGGTCACCGAGAAGTCCTTGAGACTTTCCAGTGCCTCGTACGGGTCTTTGTCGGCCCGCAGTGCGAACGCGTCGAAGCCACAGCGGCGCAGGTAGAACAGTTGGTCACGCAGCACATCGCCAATCGCGCGCAATTCACCGGTGTAACCGTAACGGTCACGCAGCAGGCGTGCGTTGGAGTAGTTGCGACCGTCAGTGAACGCCGGGAAGTTCAGCGCGATGACCTGGAAGTGTTTCACGTCATCGCCGATTTCCTCGGCTTCTTCATCGGCGTCCAGCCATACGCCCAGTCCGCCGTCGCGGGCCTTGAGGGCGTGGCCGTGTTCGCGCCACAGTGCCAGCGGCACGATCAGATCGTCGCAGTTGGAGATGCTGTCGAAGCTCGTGTCCTTGGGCAGCAAGTGCCAGGTTTCGTCGATGACTTCGTTGTTCTTAATGATTCGCTGCATAGACGCGCTCCTTGAACAGGTCGATGCCAATGCGCTGGTAAGTGTCGATGAAGCGTTCATCTTCGGTACGTTGTTCCACGTACACGTCGATCAGCTTGGCGATCACGTCCGGCATGGCTTCCTGGGCGAAGGACGGGCCGAGGATCTTGCCCAGGCTCGCGTCACGGCTGGCGCTGCCGCCCAGGGACACTTGGTAGAATTCTTCGCCTTTCTTGTCCACGCCCAGGATGCCGATGTGGCCGACGTGGTGGTGACCGCAGGCGTTCATGCAACCGGAGATGTTCAGATCCAGCTCGCCGATATCGAACAGGTAGTCCAGGTCGTCGAAGCGACGCTGGATCGATTCGGCGATCGGGATCGACTTGGCGTTGGCCAGGGAGCAGAAATCGCCACCCGGGCAGCAGATGATGTCGGTCAGCAGGCCGATGTTCGGCGTGGCGAAACCGCCTTCGCGCAGCTCGCCCCACAGGGTGAACAGTTGGCTTTGCTCGACGTCCGCCAGAATGATGTTCTGTTCGTGGGAGGTGCGCAGTTGACCGAAGCTGTAGCGGTCGGCCAGGTCGGCGACGGCGTCCAGCTGCTTGTCGGTAATATCGCCCGGCGCCACGCCGGTCGGCTTGAGCGACAGGGTTACGGCTACATAGCCCGGCTGCTTGTGCGCCAGGGTGTTGCGGCCACGCCAGCGGGCGAAGCCCGGATGTTCTTGATCGAGCGCTGCGAACTCGGCGTCCTGATTGCTCAGGGTCTTGTACTGCGGGTCGACGAAGTGTTTGGCCACACGGTGCACTTCAGCTTCGGTCAGGGTGGTCTGACCGCCGCGCAGGTGTTCCATCTCGGCGTCGACTTTCTGGGCGAACACCTCGGGGGTCAGCGCCTTGACCAGGATCTTGATCCGGGCCTTGTACTTGTTGTCACGACGGCCATAGCGGTTGTAGACCCGCAGGATGGCGTCGAGGTAGCTCAACAGGTCCTGCCAGGGCAGGAACTCATTGATGAAGGCGCCGACCACCGGGGTACGGCCCAGGCCGCCACCTACCAGTACGCGGAAGCCCAGCTCGCCGGCGGCGTTGTACACCGGCTCCAGGCCGATATCGTGCACTTCGATGGCTGCACGGTCCGAGGTCGAGCCATTGATGGCGATCTTGAACTTGCGCGGCAGGTAGGCGAATTCAGGGTGGAAGGTGGTCCACTGACGGACGATTTCACACCAGGGGCGCGGATCGATCAGTTCGTCGGCGGCGACACCGGCAAATTGGTCGGTGGTCACGTTGCGCAGGCAGTTACCGCTCGTCTGAATGGCGTGCATCTGCACGGTGGCCAATTCAGCCAGGATGTCCGGCACATCTTCCAGGGCCGGCCAGTTGAACTGTATGTTCTGGCGGGTACTGATGTGGGCGTAGCCTTTGTCGAAGTCGCGGGCAATCTTGGCCATCATGCGCATCTGACGGGACGTCAGTTGGCCATAGGGCACGGCCACCCTCAGCATCGGCGCAAAGCGCTGAACATAAAGGCCATTTTGCAGGCGCAGAGGGCGGAACTCTTCTTCGCTCAGCTCACCTGCCAGGTAGCGTCGGGTCTGATCACGGAACTGCTTGACGCGGTCCTCGATGATGCGCTGATCGTATTCGTCGTATACGTACATATAGGTCCTGTTCTCGGCAAATCTGCGCGCACGGCCGCGCACTCCCAACGGAGCCGGCGCACGATACCAGTTTGCGTTTATGCGCAAAAGTGAAGTTTGAGTATATGCAAAGAACCAAATCGACTAATGAGGCTGATTATCAGAAAACCCACATTTGTCATGCGGACAATCGTCAACTTTACTGTGAGCGTGTTTGAGAGCAATCACCGATAAAACCGACAAGAGGCGATGCGATGAGCAATTCAACCAAAGCCCGCAAACCCGACAGTACCGTTGATGCCTGGGCGATTTTGTTCCTGATAATCCTGGTGGTTGGGACCGCCGTGTTCTGGGTCAGCCATCAGTAGGAAGAAGGCGCGACCTGCAAGCAAAAAGACAGGGAGCAGCCAAGCTGCTTCCTGTTTTTTTTGGTTTAAACGCCGGCCAGGTGCAACACCAGTTGCACGATGCCAAACAAGGTCAAGGCGAACACGGCGGTGAACAGAATGCCCAGCACCACAAAATGGCTGGGCTTGCCGTGGGTGAAGTCCCGTGCGCGGTTCTTGCCGCTCTGCACGCCAAAGGCAGCGGCCATCACGCTGTGGAGCATCTGCCAGAAGGTAGGGGGCTTGTCGTTGGCTGGATCGTCCATAAACGCCTCGGCAACCAGATAGTGCTACACAGCATAGCCAATCCCGGGCTGGCTATCGAGGGGCGCGGGGTGGCGGCGGTTCCAGGTTGAGAAATAGCATTTGATCCAGGGGGGGCTTGATCGTGGCCTTCTCAAGATTAACCACTGTACGAAAGTTTGTACGTGCCTGCTCGATCAGCTCCTTGCGGGTAAACAGCCTCTCCTCTTTTGTTTTCAGGTGGCCGAAGGTGGGTTGCAACGCGGGCGTGTCAGCGGTCGGATAGTGGAAGTGGGCGTACCATAAAACTATGTCATCACCTTGTTGGCCTTCTCTGATTTTGGTCGCGTCCCGTATGACGTACTCCGTGAGAAAGTCGCCGGCCTTGAGCGCGATGCGCCGCCGCACCAGGTTGATAGCGACAAACCCGTGCTTCCACAGGTACGCAATGTTGGCGGCTTTGGGGCGTTGCTGCAGGAAGCCCGCACTGCACAGCTCCCGTGCCAGCCGGTTCAGGCTCAGCGACTCGTCACGATAGGCTTTTGTCAACGCCGCGGCACTGGCGTGCGTACTGTGATCGCGCTCGATTTCATTGGCCAATGCCTCTAGCTTGCGGGCCTGGGGGCTGAGCATCTCATCCCACTCCAGCGGTCGCAGTTCCTCGCGCCGTGTGGGATCGAGCAGCTTTTTCTGTTGAGCACGGATCGTACGTTCAATGCCGGCGCGTCGGGCGATGACTGTTTGAGCCTCGTTTTTTATGGTGTCCAGGGTCCGCTTCAATGGCTCGATGGCGGGTGTCGTGGGTGGGCTGGGGACCACTTCAACCCATACACCTTCATGGGTGTGTTCGTGATAAGTCGCCACGACTTTCCTGGTGACCGGATCGTGGATCTCGATAAACCGCTCGGGGGTGTCGGATGTCGAGGGGCGTAGTTCACCGACCAAGGTCTCTTGGCTACGTGTCTTGAATACAACCTTTGTGGATTGTTTGGTTTGCATGCGAGTGATAGGCGCGGGCTGGGGAGCAAAGCCTTCATCGACGAGAATCAAGTCCGCCAACTGTGTTTCGAGGCCGGTGCGAGCTTCAGCCAGGTGCTCCAGGAAGGGTATTCGATAAGCTTCCCTGATAAACCCGGAGCCCATTTCCGCGAGTGAGTCGACTGCGTTGCCCAGGCGTTCATATAAGTCCAGTACGCTCTTGAGCACCTCCATTTGTTCGACGTTCGAATAGCCACTGGTTGCAGTTATTTCTGCATGGGAAAGGATGACTTTCTCCTTCATGGGGGCCGACAGTTCCATCACGAAAGGGTGCTCAGCCGCTTCGCGGGAGTGGTGGTTGCGGTTGAACACAAGTTCGCTGAGAAACATCAGCAGGCTTTGCTTGATGCCCACGGAGGTGACGGATGCGTGATCGGAGCTTTCCTGCTGAATGAGCTTGCGGGCGGTCGGGTCTGCCTGCTGCAATACGTCTTCGAGTTTTTCTGCGAACCCGATCATCTGTTTGAAAATCTCGAACTGGCTGTTCCAGAGCACCAGAAGCTCTTCATAGGCGTTCGTGAGATTGTCGTTCAACTCTGCGGTGCCGCGCTCGCTCAACTCTCCGTAGCTTTCCCCGCGTTCAGTTTCGTAGGTATCGGAAAATTTTTGCAGTTCAATGTCGTATTGCGTCCTCCAATAGTTGTAAAGGTAATTCGTTGCAATATCGTGCATGCGCTTGTTTCTAGGGTCTGCCCTGTCGATGGTCATCAACTGCGCGGCTTTGGCTTTATACTGGTGCGCGGCAGCAAAGCCTTCTTGTGAGGCGCGCAGGTAGTTATCGAGCGCGATCTCGAATTCGGCTTTGGCTTTTGTCGTCAGTGACTGCTCCTGCTGATGGCGTTCAGCGAATTTCTCTCGAAGTTGTGGCAATGCTTTACCCAGCAACCCCCAGACCTGGCGCAGCGTTTTTTTTTGTTCGATCAGTTTGGCTCGCGCCAGGTTCATTGCCGTGCGAAAGGGGTCGAGGTTCCTGTCTGCTTCCACGAATCGACGTCCAAGGTCTGCCAGTTCCGTGCGTAGCACGCTCACCTGATCGTTATGTTTTTTCTGCCATGCGCTCAGTCTCTCCCTGGGCATGCCACCTTCCAGCCTGGCTCTTCGATCCAGGCGCCAATGCCCCTGGCCGTTGCTGACCAGCTTGAAGCCGGGTCGCAGGGGGTGCTGCGGATGAATCAGGTAGACCTCACCGAAACCCGGGGTCACCGCGACTCTAAATAACAACCCGCCGACGGTGGCGTGCCATAGGTTGTTGATGCGATACAGCCCTTTCAGAGGACCCTGCGCTTGAGGGGCTGGCAGTGTCGGTGGCCATGGAATACGAACCTCGAGCAGTGCATTCAATAGTGTGGTACTGGCTTTCGGACTGGCCAGGGAATGGATGAAGTCCAGCGCTGTGTGGCCGCTCGCTGGTGGTTCGCCGGACAATGCCACCGAACCTTGGCGGATGCTCGTGGCTTCAAGGGTAGGGGGCACGCCCGGCGAACGTAGCCAGGGCGTCATGTGTAAGGCGTTGTCCTGTGCGGCGAGTTCCGCCAAGGCTCGCTGCGACGGGTCGGATGGTCTGGTGGCGTGCAGCAGCACCATGGCGACATTCAGCAGCAGGTCGATCAAAGCAAGTTCTCGGGTGGTGGGGTCATTGCTGTCCAGACCCTTCAGGTCGTATTCGAGGCTGCTGACCAGCACCAAAAACCAACCTGCCAACATCGCCGGCCCTTTTACCAAGGGCAACAGCAAGGTGTTGAATAGCAGCCAGGCGCCTTCCATGAGAACGGCCCAGCGACTTTCGCTGTTGGACACCGACGCTCTATCCGCAAGGTCCACCAGCGCCCGAGCAGTACTACCGAACAGATGCTTGAGCAAGTGGCCATTAACTTGCGATTGCAGCCACTCTTCGGCGCCCTCGTCGAGCGCGAGGGTCGCAGGCGCTGGTTTGGTATGGATGGCCGCCTCATCCCCACTGAAGAAGCGCAGGATATGCGGCTCCTTGATGCCACCCTCGGCATAGATGGGGCGCACCTTGTCGGGCAGCCATTCCAATACGCTGTCCTGCAGAGGCCCGGGAGTGGCAATCGCGTCGAGCAGTGCCTGGCGTGTCGCGAATTCATGCAGGCAATCGGAATACAGCGGCCGATACAGCAGATGTGGACCGGCAGTCGCTTGCCGGGTTTCGATGATGAAGCAGTTTTCAACCGCATCGGGAGTCGCGTGCGCTTGCCTGCAAAGCGCCAACGGGCGCAAGACAATCTCCTGGCCGTTGACCGTTCTGTCCTGCGGGCTTTCATCCAGTAGCGCCTTCACGAAGCGATAGCCCATTGTGGTCATGCCATACAGGCGCTTGATTTTGAATTCAAGCGCCTGCATTGGCAGGCGTACCCTCAGTTCCCGGGTGAACAGCAACTCGCGTCGACGCGCATCGGCGCTATCGCTCAACAGGTGTTCTCTGATGGTGTGCGGGTAAGTCGTACCGATGTCGACGCGCTGGATCAACCCGCTACTGCCCAGTAAATAATCTTGCGTCAGCCAGTCAGGCAGCGCCTGGTCGCCGCTCGAATAGATTCTCACGGTGCCGCTGGGTTTGCCGGCGAGGTTTTTAATCGCCAGTTCTGTCAACGACATCCGCCGGTGTTCAATAATACCGGCGCCCCCTGGATAGCCCGCTGCGAGGGTGAAATCCAGCATCACGTTGTCTGGATCAACATCGCCATGGTCGGTTTTCATCTGCTCGCGCAATGCCTTGCGGCTGAAGCTGTGGACGTTCTCGATGCCTTCATTGAATGAGCGGGACTGGTTTTGCTGCATCACCTGAGCCATATCCTGCAGAAGGCGGTGATAGGCAAAGCGGTCATCGGCCCCGGCTTGCTGCAGCCACTCGGGTAAGCGGTCGTTGACCTTGTCGAGAGTGGTACCTGTGGCTCGGGGGACTTTGGAAACCAGCAGCGCCGGTTCGGTCAGTTTGTCCAGATACCGTTCCAGTATTTCTTCGTTTTGACCTTGAAGTGCCAGGTTGGCCAAATCTTCAAGCTGCTGGTTGAGAATCAGGCCTGCTTGCTGTTCGAACACATTGCCATCGGGTTCGTTGCGCCTCCAGGTGGCGGTATCGAACTCATATCGGTGTTTCATCTTTGCACTCCAGGCGTGGCTGAAGGCATCAATGTCGTCAAACCCGGCAATCGTCCCGTCTACTCCACACAGCACCACCTGCTTGTTCGTTACCAGTAGCAGATCCGGCGTCAACAGTGTTGCTTGCTGACCGGGTTTGGTCAGTGTGGTCTCGATGAAATAAGCGTAAGTAGCGGGAGTGGAGCCTCGCAGCCGTTCGTGCAGTGTTGGCCACATGGCTACAGCCTCCAGCATGCTTCGTTGCTCGCTGTTCAGGTCGGGATGTTGCGCGGCCGTAGCGATCAGCTGGCTTCTGAGAAACTTACCCAGCCACTCCCAGCGGCTGTTGCCGTGGCTATCGAACTCGCTCCAGTAGTCAGCCAGGGCTTGTTGGTAATCCATGTAGAGCGTTGAGGGCAGCTCGTCGATGATCTTGGCAATGTCCTGCACATCAATGTTTGCCGGCGCATCCGTGAGGTAACACGGCTTATCGAATGCTGGCCCGAAGTCGAGCAGTTTGGGGTTCAACACGTGATCGACAGCGATGTTGAGCAGTAATTTCAAGGCGTAACCGCCGGAATCAATCGGGCTGGCCAGCTTGACCTTGGTCAAATCTAATGCCTGCGTTGGGTAGCGCATCTGGATGCGGCGGTTTAATGCACTGAAAACCACTGATACCAGGGTAGGGCGTGTGGCGAACTGCCGATGAACAGCCTGGGCCGGTAGCTGGCCCTGTGATGGGGGGGGAGTGGGAGACGGCATGATGAAATCCTTTTTCCTGTTGAGACCCAGTGCCTTAGGAGGCGCGGGGCAGACGGACCCACGACGGGGTCCGTACAGGAAATCGCATTTCGTGTGTGTTTGAGCGGTATTGGAAGACCGCCAATGTGACGGTCTGCTGGTGCTTCAGGTGTTATCAGTCACTCAGTCGTCGTAACCCAGGTTCGGCGCCAGCCAACGCTCGGTCACGGCCAGGTCCTGGCCCTTGCGTGCGGTGTAGCTGTTCACTTGGTCCTTGTCGACCTTGCCGACGGCGAAGTACTGCGCCTGCGGGTGGGCGAAATACCAGCCGCTGACCGCCGCCGCGGGGAACATTGCGTAGTGTTCGGTGAGGAACACGCCGCTGCGGCCCGGTTCCATTTCGCGAGCTTCGGGGTCGAGCAACTGGAACAGGGTGCCTTTCTCGGTGTGATCCGGGCAGGCCGGGTAGCCCGGGGCAGGGCGGATGCCGCTGTACTGCTCCTTGATCAGCGCTTCGTTGTCCAGTTGCTCGTCCTGGGCGTAACCCCAATAGTCTTTGCGCACCTGCTGGTGCAGCCACTCGGCGCAGGCCTCGGCCAGACGATCCGCCAGGGCCTTGACCATGATCGAGTTGTAGTCGTCGCCCGCGTCCTGGTACGCCTTGGCCACTTCTTCGGCGCCGATGCCGGCGGTGGTGATGAACCCGCCGATGTAGTCAGTGACGCCGCTGTCCTTGGGCGCCACGAAGTCGGCGAGGGAGAAGTTCGGCTTGCCGTCGGTCTTGATGGTCTGCTGGCGCAGGTGATGCAGGGTGGCCAGGGTTTCACCATTGTCGCCGTACACTTCCAGATCGTCATCGCGCACCTGGCTGGTGGGCCAGAAGCCGAACACGGCACGGGCGCTGATAAGCTTTTCGTCGATCAGCTTGGCCAGCATGGCGCGCGCGTCGGCGTACAGCGCGGTGGCGGCTTCACCCACTACTTCGTCGTCCAGGATGCGCGGGAACTTGCCGGCCAAGTCCCAAGAGATGAAGAACGGCGTCCAGTCGATGTATTCCGCCAGGACATTCAGGTCGATATTGTCCAGCACCCGCGCCCCGGTAAAGCTCGGCGTGACCGGCGTATAGCTGGCCCAGTCGAACTGCGGCTTCTTGGCGATGGCCGCGGCGTAGCTCAAGCGTTCGGTACGGGCGCTGCGGTTGGCGGTGCGTTCGCGCACTTCCACGTATTCCTCGCGGGTACGCTCCACAAAGCCGGCTTTCAGCTCCTTGGACAGCAACTGCGTGGCCACGCCTACCGCGCGGGAGGCGTCGGTCACGTACACCACGGCATCGTTGCTGTACTTGGGTTCGATCTTCACCGCCGTGTGCGCCTTGGACGTGGTGGCGCCACCGATCATCAGCGGCAGGTGGAAGTCCTGGCGCTGCATCTCGCGCGCCACATGCACCATTTCGTCCAGCGACGGCGTGATCAGGCCGGACAGGCCAATGATGTCGCACTTCTCTTCCCTGGCCACCTGCAGGATTTTCTCCGCCGGTACCATTACGCCCAGGTCGACGATGTCATAGCCGTTGCAGCCCAGCACCACGCCGACGATGTTCTTGCCGATGTCGTGCACGTCGCCTTTCACCGTGGCCATCAGAATCTTGCCCTTGGCTTCCGGCTTGTCGCCTTTTTCCAGTTCGATGAACGGAATCAAGTGCGCTACCGCCTGCTTCATCACACGGGCGGATTTCACCACCTGGGGCAGGAACATTTTGCCGGCGCCAAACAGGTCGCCGACGATGTTCATGCCAGACATCAGCGGACCTTCGATCACTTCGATAGGACGTGCGAACGACAGCCGGGACTCTTCGGTGTCCTCGACGATGTGCGTGGTGATGCCTTTGACCAGCGCGTGTTCCAGTCGCTTGTTCACGTCCCAGCCACGCCACTCTTCGGTTTCGGCTTCCTTGGTGCTGCCGTCGCCCCGGTATTTGTCAGCGATGGCGAGGAGGGCGTCGGTGCCTTCCGGGGTTCGGTTGAGCACCACGTCTTCGACGGCGTCCCGCAGTTCCACCGGGATCTGGTCGTAGATCTCCAGCTGGCCGGCATTGACGATACCCATGGTCAGGCCGTTACGGATCGCGTACAGCAGGAACACCGAGTGGATCGCCTCACGCACCGGGTTGTTGCCCCGGAACGAGAACGACACGTTGGACACGCCGCCCGAGCTCAATGCGTACGGCAGTTCGTCACGGATGTAGGCGCAGGCGTTGATGAAGTCGACCGCGTAGTTGTTGTGCTCTTCGATACCGGTGGCGACCGCGAAGATGTTCGGGTCGAAGATGATGTCTTCCGGCGGGAAGCCGACTTCATTGACCAGGATGTCGTAGGAGCGTTTGCAGATTTCTTTCTTGCGCGCTTCGGTATCGGCCTGGCCGGCTTCGTCGAAGGCCATCACCACCACGGCGGCGCCATAGCGCTTGCACAGCTTGGCGTGGTGGATGAACTGTTCCACGCCTTCCTTCATGCTGATGGAGTTGACGATGCCCTTGCCCTGGATGCACTTGAGACCGGCCTCGATCACCTCCCACTTGGAGGAGTCGATCATGATCGGCACGCGGGAGATGTCCGGCTCGCCGGCGATCAGGTTGAGGAAGGTCACCATGGCCTTCTTCGAGTCCAGCATCCCTTCGTCCATGTTGATGTCGATCACCTGGGCGCCGGCTTCTACCTGCTGCAAGGCAACTTCCAGTGCCTCGGTGTAATTCTCTTCACGAATAAGCCGGGCGAACTTGGCCGAGCCGGTGATGTTGGTGCGCTCGCCGACGTTGACGAACAGCGACTGTCGATCGATGGTGAACGGCTCCAGGCCCGACAGGCGGCAGGCCTTGGGAATGTCCGGGATTACGCGCGGTGCATAGCCGGCCACTGCCTTGGCGATGGCTTCGATATGGCCCGGCGTGGTACCGCAGCAGCCGCCGACGATATTCAGGAAACCGCTCTGGGCGAATTCTTCGATGACCTTGGCGGTTTGTGCCGGCAGTTCGTCGTACTCGCCGAATTCGTTGGGCAGGCCGGCGTTCGGGTGCGCGGAAACGTGGGTGTTGGCCTTGTTCGACAGCTCTTCCAGGTAGGGGCGCAGTTCGCTGGCGCCCAGGGCGCAGTTCAGGCCCACCGAGAGCGGCTTGGCGTGGGCCACCGAGTTCCAGAACGCTTCGGTGGTCTGGCCCGACAGCGTACGGCCGGAGGCGTCGGTAATGGTGCCGGAGATCATGATCGGCAGTTCGATATTCAGTTCTTCGAATACACCCTGCACGGCAAAGATCGCGGCCTTGGCGTTGAGGGTGTCAAAGATCGTTTCGATCAGGATCAGGTCGGCGCCACCTTCGATCAGGCCCTTGGTGGCCTCGGTGTAGTTCTCCACCAGTTCATCGAACGTCACGTTGCGGTAGCCGGGGTTGTTCACATCCGGCGACAGCGAGCAGGTACGGCTGGTCGGGCCGAGCACGCCGGCGACGAATCGTGGCTTGTCCGGGTTCTCCAGGGTTTTGGCGTCGGCGATCTTGCGTGCCAGTCGCGCGCCTTCTACGTTTAGCTCGAATGCCAGTTCTTCCATGCCATAGTCGGCCATGGAAATGCGCGTGGCGTTGAAGGTGTTGGTTTCCAGAATGTCGGCGCCGGCATCCAGGTAGGCCTTTTCGATGCCGCCGATCACGTCCGGGCGTGTGATGACCAGCAGGTCGTTGTTGCCCTTGACGTCGCTCGGCCAGTCGGCGAAGCGTTTGCCACGGTAGTCCTGCTCTTCGAGTTTGTAGCTCTGAATCATCGTGCCCATGCCGCCGTCAAGAATCAGGATGCGTTCCTTGAGGGCTTGGTGAAGGGCTTGCAGGCGAGCGCTACGATCGGGCATGGGACTACTCTGGTCAGGCATTTCGGAGGGCGAGAATCATAACAAACCTGTGCCGATTTGGAGTAGATGCGGGTTTTGCATGAATATCGTTCATGTTGTTGTGGGGTGTGGGTCGGTAGAATCACCGGCAAATTTTCAGCGTACGCTTCGGATCGGAACCGGATACATGTCACTTCGCCTTATTGTCAGCGCCGCGCTGTTATTCTTTGCCAGCACCACACAGGCACAAAGTCCTGCCCCCGCGATTTCCTACACCCGCGATATTCAGCCGATCTTTACCGAGAAGTGCGTGGCCTGCCATGCCTGCTATGACTCGGCCTGCCAGCTCAACCTGGGCAGTGCCGAAGGCGCGACGCGGGGCGCTAGCAAGGTGCCGGTCTACGATGGCGAGCGGGGTCAGGCCACGCCGACGACGCGTCTGTTTTACGACGCCTTCGGCAAGGCGGCCTGGCAGCAAAAAGGCTTCTATTCGGTGCTGGATGCCCAGGGCAGCCAGGCTGCGCTGATGGCGCGCATGCTGGAGCTGGGGCACAACGCGCCGTTGCAACCCAATGCCAAACTGCCCGATGAGATCGTGCTGGGGCTCAACCGCGAAAACATGTGCGCCACCCCGGGTGAGTTCAATGCCTATGCCGGTGCCCATCCGAAGGAGGGCATGCCGCTGGCGGTCACCGGGCTTACCGACCAGCAATACCAGACCCTGCAGCGTTGGCTGGCGTCCGGTGCGCCTATCGATGAGCAGGGCCTGGCGCCGAGTGCCAAAGAAGCCCTGCAAGTGCAGCAATGGGAAAACCTGTTCAATCAGCCCGGCGCCCGGGAAAGCCTGGTGGCGCGCTGGTTGTTCGAGCATTTGTTCCTGGCGCATATCTACTTCGAGAACGGCGAACCCGGGCATTTCTTCCAGTGGGTGCGCTCGCGCACGCCGAGCGGTCAGCCCATCGACCTGATCAACACCCGTCGCCCCAACGACGACCCGGGCACCCAGGTTTACTATCGCCTGTGGCCGGTGCAGGGCGTGATCGTGCACAAGACCCACATCACCTATCCGTTCAGCGCGGCGAAAATGGCGCGCATCAAGGAGTTGTTCTACGCCGGCAACTGGCAGGTCAACGCTTTACCGGGTTACGGCCCGGGACGTCGTGCCAACCCGTTCGAAACCTTCGAAGCCATACCGGCGAAGGCGCGCTACCAGTTCATGCTGGATAACGCCGAATATTTCGTGCGCACCTTCATTCGCGGGCCGGTGTGTCGCGGTCAGATTGCCACCGACGTGATTCGTGACAACTTCTGGACCCTGTTCCAGGACCCCGACCACGACCTGTACATCACCGATGCACGCTATCGCGGCCAGGCCACGCCGCTGCTGGCCATGCCCGGGCAGAACGATGACGTGGGCAGCGTGCTGAGCCTGTGGCTGGCGTATCGCGACAAACGTAACCAGTACGAGGCCTTGCGCCGCGACAGTTATGCCGACCTGACGCCGCCAAGCTGGTCGACCCTGTGGGCCGGCAATGACAATGCCTTGCTGAGTATCTTCCGCCACTTCGACAGTGCTTCAGTGACCAAGGGGCTGATCGGCGAAGTGCCACAAACCCTGTGGCTGTTCGATTACCCGTTGCTGGAACGGACTTACTATCAACTGGCGGTGAACTTCGACGTGTTCGGCAACGTGTCGCACCAGGCTCAGACCCGTCTGTACTTCGACTTGATTCGCAACGGCGCCGAGCAGAATTTCCTGCGCCTGATGCCGGCCGATTCCCGTGAGGGGTTCATGGATGACTGGTACCAGAACAGCGGCAAGATCAAGCTGTGGCTGGATTATGAAGCCATTGACGACAGCAAGCCGAGTGGCCTGCACCTGGACGAAAAAGACCCCAAGCGCGACTTTGCCAACCAGTTGCTCAGCCGTTATGGCGATTTGAATGCCAGTCCGGACCCGATCAACCGCTGCAGCGGCGCCTATTGCTCCCGCGACGGTATCGACCCGGCCCTGCAGGACGCGGAGCAAGCGCTGAGCCGTCTGACTTCACGCCCGGCGGCGGGGCTCAAGGTGATCGATCAATTGCCGGAAGCCACGATGCTGCGGGTGCAAACCGACAGCGGCAAGCGCGTGGTCTACAGCATGCTGCGCAATCGCGCCCACAGTAACGTGGCGTTTCTGCTGGGTGAGGCCTATCGCTATCAGCCGGGCCTGGACACTGTGACCATTTACCCGGGCGTGCTGAGCAGTTACCCGAACTTCATGTTCAATGTTCCGGCACGGGAAGTGCCCGAGTTCGTCACCGAAATGGAGCGGGCCAAGGACGCCAAGCGCTTTGAAAAGATCGTCGATCGCTGGGGTGTGCGGCGCAGTCATCCGCTGTTCTGGCAGTATTTCCACGATCTGTCGCGCTACATCCACGAAACCACGCCGGTGGAAGAGGGCGTGCTGGATATGAATCGCTATGAAAACCTCTGACGGGTGGTGCCGGTCTTTTCCGACAAAATTACTCGGACTTTGTACCTGCGTAATATTTTGGCGTAAACTGCCGGCAAGCCTGTGAGGAGTTTCCATGACTGCCATAACCATTACCGACGCCGCCCACGATTACCTGGCTGACCTGCTGTCCAAGCAGAATACCCCGGGTATCGGTATCCGCGTCTTTATCACCCAGCCGGGTACCCAGTACGCCGAAACCTGCATCGCCTACTGCAAGCCCGGTGAAGAAAAGCCTGAAGACACCGCCCTGGGGCTGAAAAGCTTCACCGCCTATATCGATGCCTTCAGCGAAGCCTTCCTTGATGACGCCGTGGTCGACTACGCCACTGACCGCATGGGCGGCCAGTTGACCATCAAGGCGCCCAACGCCAAGGTGCCGAATGTTACCGCCGATAGCCCGGTGAACGAGCGCATCAACTACTACCTGCAAACCGAGATCAACCCGGGGCTGGCCAGCCACGGCGGTCAGGTCAGCCTGATCGACGTGGTCGACGACGGCATCGCCGTGCTCAAGTTCGGCGGCGGCTGCCAGGGCTGCGGCCAGGCGGACGTGACCCTGCGCGAAGGCATCGAGCGCACCCTGCTTGAGCGTATTCCGGAGCTCAAGGGCGTACGTGACGTGACCGACCACACGCAGAAAGAAAACGCCTACTACTGAGTAAGGCGTTCACTGCGAACGAAAAAACGGCGCCCCGTGAGCGCCGTTTTTTATGCCTGAAATTTAATGCCGTGCACTATCCATCTAACAAAGCAGATCAACTGTGGGAGCTGGCTTGTCGGGTCGCCGCACCGCTGCGATAGCGGCCTATCAGCATACAAATGTTTTACCTGGCATGCCGTTATCGCGGGCAAGCCCGGCTCCCACAGGGGGTTGCGTGGATCTCAGGGCTTGATCAGGGGCGGTAGAGGTGGGCATGGCCTGCGCGGTACAGCGAAGACTCGCTGAAGCTGTCACTGGCCAGCACCCGGCCCACCACAATCAGTGCCGTACGCCGAAAGCCCTTGGCGGCAACCTTCTCGGCAATATCCGCCAGTGTACCGACCACCCAATCCTGATCCGGCCATGTCGCCCGGTGCACCACGGCAATCGGGCAATCTGCGCCGTAATGCGGCAGCAACTCGGCGACGATTTTGTCCAGATGGTTGACCCCCAAGTGGATCGCCATGGTCGTGCCATGCTGTGCCAGGCTGTCGAACGCCTCACCGGCGGGCATGCTGGTTTTATCGGCATAACGGGTCAGGATCACGCTCTGGGCGATGTCCGGCAGGGTCAGTTCCGATTCCAGCAGCGCCGCACAGGCGGATACAGCCGTCACGCCAGGGATGATCTGGAACGGAATGCCAAGCTCGCGCAAATGACGGATCTGCTCGCCGATGGCGCCGTACAGGCTCGGGTCACCGGAATGCACTCGCGCTACGTCCTGGCCTTTTTCATGGGCTGCCTTGATCAGGTCGATGATCTGTTCCAGATGCAATTCGGCGCTGTTGACGACGGTTTCCGCCCGATGACCTTCCAGCACTGCTGCGGGCACCAGGGATCCGGCATAGAGGATCACCGGGCAGTTACGGATCAGCCGCTGGCCTTTGACAGTGATCAAATCCGGGTCGCCGGGGCCTGCGCCGATGAAGTAGACGGTCATGGAAAATCCTGTTGAAAAACGGGCGAGCATGAAAATTGCTCATGATCGGGGTGCGCAATTATCGGGATTTTAGCCGGCGCACGCCAATGCAAAGGTGGCCTGGGCGTTTTTTTTGCGGGTGATCAGCAGGCGGGCAGAAGTCCCCGAAAGGTGTTCGGCCAGGGCCAAGGCGGCGCTTTCGGCGATGCCGTAACAGCCGGTATGGGCGAATGCGACCTCGGATGTGTGACTCAGGCGGTCGGCAAAAACCGCCAGTTGTTCCGCGTTGAAACAGTGCAGCGGCAGTTTCAACGCCTTGGCCAAGGCCAGTATTCCCGGCTCGTCCTTTTTCAAATCGATGCTGGCCAGTGCGGTGATGCTGTTGCGATCAACGCCCCCCTCCGCGAGGGCGTTGTCAAACAGCTCCAGCAGGGCATGAACATCACAGCCCCGCTGGCACCCCAGGCCAACCGCCAGAATCATGCGGCGTATTGATCGTCACGGTTGCGACGGAACAGCCACGCGCTGATCAGGCCCAAGGCCAGCCAGAAGGCGACGTTGGTCAACTGCGAGGCGATCTTGAACTGCGCTTCCAGGGCTTCCGGGGCCAGCATCGAGTGGACTTCCGGTTGCGGGGCTCCGATCACATGCGGCACTGCGAGGATCGCCACGCCCAGTACTTTCAGCAGCCAGTTGCGGCCAAACACGATCAGCGCGATACCGGCGGCGGTGGAGGCGGCGGTGCCGATCCACCAGACCTGACGCTGCGCCAGATCGGCCGCAGCAGTGCCCGGCAGTTCAGGCGGCAGGCCCATGGTGGGCGCCAGCACGAAGGTGGCGTAACCGGCCAGGCCCCACAGCAAGCCTTGTGCGGCGCGGGTCGGTGCGCGCAGGGTGTAGAGGCCGGCAAGCATCAGCGCAAAACCGACGGCGACCACCAGGTTGCCACCGGTGGTGGAGAGCACGCGCTGCCAACCATCTTCCGGCTCCCAGGCCTCGGCATCATGGCTGTGGGCGGCGGCGCCTTCGGCATGCTCATGGGCCACTTCGGTGGCGGCGGGGGCGTTTTCGTAGGTTTCCGCCTGCAGAATCAGTGGGGCGACCCAGAAGCTTTGCAAAAGGGTCAGCAGCAGGGCGGCCAGCAGGCCGGTGAAGCCTGCGGTTTGGGCAATACGCTTGATCATGTCGGCAGGTCTCAGTGGCACGGGAACGCGGCGCTGTGGCGAGTATCGTGAGCAGCGTTGTGTACCGCTTCGATATGGGAGAAACCGGCGAAATACACCAGGCACGCGCCGAGGATCGACGCACCGATGGCGGCGGTCAGGCGTTGGCCGAGAGTGGTGGTGTTGCCTGTGGCGTGCGAAGTGCTGCTGATGATCGACATGGCGCGTCCCTTCAGGGTTTCAGGGTGATACGAGCGCATGAAAACCCCGCGAGCCAGGCACGCAGGGTTCTGAACAGCGCCCGCCCACCGCGGGTTTGTTATCTGATTTTTTCGGGCCGGTCTCCGGGCTTGCGAGGGGCTGTTCGCCTTTGAAAGTGTCGCCTTCCCATGCGTATGCACAGTGGATCTGACGCTTCGCTCGCTTACCGTTGCGGGGGCAGCACCGGACTTGCCATAGGGGTATGGCGTACCGGTTTCCCGTTTCACCCTTTGCAGGGCACCCGAAACAAGACGTGTAGGAGAGCATGGGAGGGTGATGTGCGTCAAACATCTTGGACGGCTGTAATGTTCAAGGTGTTTGACGGATAGAGTTGACCTCAAGGATTACGAGCGATCAATGTTGCTTTTTTGCGGATCAGACCAGCTTTAAAAGCGAGTCTGACCTAACTTGACTCTGCGCTTAGTGGAGGCGTGGCGGATCAAGTAGTCAAGGTTGGCATGATCAAACCTCTCGTCTTGTAATCCTCTTCCGCCAGGTGTCCAGCCCACTCCGATATCCAGTTGGTTAAGAAGCCGGGGGCGTTTGAGGATCTCCTCGGCAATGGCTGAGGCTTCTGGAGAGAAGGTTCTCGTGGTTGGCACCTGACCGGCGGCCTCTTTTAATTCATTGAAGTTTACGTATTCATCGCCCCGCCCGGTTGCATATTCATCGAAGTGTTTCTTCACCTCTTGTAGCAACTGTCGGTCACTGTAGGACCAGACCGGGGGCTTTTGCTCTGTTGTACTTCTCTTTGCCCGAGTTTCGAGGGGGCTCGTGTATGCAGCATGCTGGACCTGAATACTGTCCCGCGGGGCATCAGCTTCTTTCTCGCCTTTGTAGCTCGGCGAGTTAGGTGGCAGGTTGAAGTGGAGCGGGGGAAGTGCCGAAAGTTTCATGTTTGATCCTTTATTGCGTTGGTATGTCTGATGCGCATTGAGTGCTTATGAGCCAGATCTGTGTGGTGCAAGCGTCGAAGTTGTTCCTGGCTGGCTATCAGCAATTGATGCGAGTTGTAAGTTTCATTCGACTGCCGCGGTATGGCGCGAACCTCATGTGTTGGCATTGACCCGCTCTGTGGCACTGCGTAGCCTTGCACCCTTGAGGTTCTCCAGCCCAGGCCGGAGCTAAGAAGGGAACGCGGTCCAAGCCGCGGCTGCCCCCGCAACTGTGAAGGGTTCAACTGACTGCCACGCCACTGCCAAAACGGCGGGAAGGCGCAGCCAGCGCCGGTCGCAAGACCCGCACGCCCCAAGCCAGGAGACCTGCCTCGCAACCGATTTTCTACTTCAACCGGGCGGGGTGATCCGGTGACGAAATCCGCTGCTGCGCGCCGTCGCAGGGCCTATCGTCCCGTATGCCCGCCCCAAAGGGCATCCGATGAAAACACTGGCCAAACTCCCCGTCACCATCGTTACCGGCTTCCTCGGCTCGGGCAAAACCACCTTGCTGCGCCATATGCTCGACAATGCCCAGGGCCGTCGCATCGCCGTGATCGTCAACGAGTTCGGCGAGCTGGGCATCGACGGTGAAATCCTCAAGCAGTGCTCCATCGGTTGCACCGAAGAAGAGGCCGTTGGCCGGGTGTTCGAACTGGCCAACGGTTGCCTGTGCTGCACCGTGCAGGAAGAGTTTTTCCCGGTGATGCGCGAGCTGGTAGCCCGTCGTGGCGACCTTGACCACATCCTCATCGAAACCTCGGGCCTGGCCCTGCCAAAACCTTTGGTACAAGCCTTCCAGTGGCCGGAAATCCGCAGCGCCTGCACCGTCGACGCGGTGATCACCGTGGTCGACAGCCCGGCCGTGGCCGCGGGCACCTTCGCCGCTTTCCCGGACCAAGTCGATGCTCAGCGCAAACTGGACCCGAACCTGGACCACGAATCGCCGCTGCACGAGCTGTTTGCCGACCAACTGGCCAGCGCCGACCTGGTGATCCTCAACAAGACCGACCTGATCAACCCGGAAGACCTGGCCCGGGTACGCCTGGAAGTCGCCGAAGAACTGCCGCCAGCGGTGAAGATCGTCGAAGCCAGCAGCGGTCGTCTGCCGCTGGACGTACTGATCGGCCTGGGCGCCGGCTCCGAAGAGCACATCGATGGTCGTCACAGCCATCACGATCATCACCACGAAGGTGAAGACGACCATGACCACGATCACGACGCGTTCGACTCCATTTCCATCGACCTGCCGCAAGCCGACGAAGCGTTGCTGCTCGACGCCCTGACCCAATTGGTGGTGCAACACGGCATCCTGCGCATCAAGGGCTTCGCGGCCATCCCGAACAAGCCGATGCGCCTGTTGATCCAGGGGGTGGGCACGCGTTTCGACAAGCATTTCGACCGTGCCTGGGGCGCCGATGAAGCCCGCACGACGCGCCTGGTACTGATCGGTCAGGAACTGGATCCGGCGGGCCTCGAAGCGCAACTGCGCGCTGCCCTCAGCGTCTGACCCATGCACCTGCTCAGGACCCAGCCCGGTGGTTTCGTCTCGGACGACAATATTGCCGACCTTGGACAAACCCCCGCCGAACTGGTGATCCTGTGCAGTGGCGACTCCAGCCTGGCGCTGCTGGCCGAAGCGGCCCAGCAGTTGCCCGACGATTACCCCAGCCTGCGTCTGGCCAACCCGATGCAGGTGCAGAACCATGCCTCGGTCGACCTGTATGTCGACGAAGTGCTGCGCCACGCCAAAGTCATCCTGATTTCGCTGCATGGCGGCATCGGTTATTGGCGCTACGGCATTGAGCGCCTGGTGGAGTTGGCTGAACGCGGGGTGCAGCTGATTCTGGTCCCGGGAGACGATCGCCCGGACCCGGAACTCAGCAGCCTGAGCACCGTAGGTGAGCAAGCACGCGACCGTCTGTGGCACTTCCTGCGCCAGGGCGGCTTGGGTAATGCGCTGGATTTCTATCGCTGCCTGGCCAGCGGTTACCTGGGCCGCGACTATGCCTGGTCCGAGCCGCAAACCCTGCCACGCACAGCGATTTACCATCCACATCACGCCCATCCGCGCCTGAACGACTGGCAGGCGGACTGGCGCGCAGAGTGGCCGGTGGCGGCGGTGCTGTTCTACCGCTCCCATTTGCAGGCCGCCAACACCGGATTCATCGATGTGTTCTGCCAGCGCTTGCAGGCGGCGCGGCTCAACCCGTTGCCGATCGCAGTGGCCAGCCTGAAGGAGCCCGGCTGTCTGACGGTGGTCGAGGACTTGCTGGATGACGCGCAGGTTGCGGTGATTCTCAACACCACCGGCTTTGCCCAATCCACGCCTGAAGCGCCGCACTTGCGGCCGTTTCGGCGCAATATCCCGGTGATCCAGGCCATTTGCGCCCAGGATAACCAGCCCGGCTGGCAGGCCAGCGAGCAGGGCCTGGGCCCGCGTGACCTGGCGATGCACATTGCCTTGCCGGAGCTGGACGGGCGCATTATCAGCCGGCCGATCAGCTTCAAGGACCTGGCCTGGCGCAGTGAGCGCAGCCAGTCGGATGTGGTGTGCTACCGGGCGGCGCCGGAGCGCATGGATTTTGTTGCCGAACTGGCGCGACGCTGGGTCGACCTCGCACGGGTGTCGAATGGCGAAAAACGCATCGCGCTGATCCTCGCCAACTACCCGACCCGCGATGGCCGTATCGGCAATGGCGTTGGTCTGGATACGCCAGCGGCGGCGCTGAATATCCTGCGTGCCTTGCGCGCCGAGGGCTATCCGCTGCCGAGCGAATTGCCGGCGAGCGGTACCGACCTGATCCACGCGTTGCTCGGCGGCGTCACCAATGATCTGGACAGCCTCGACCTGCGCCCTTGCCATCAAAGCCTGGGCCTGGATGAGTACGAGGTGCTGTTCAATCGTTTGCCCGAAGCCAATCGCCAGGCGGTGCTGGCGCGTTGGGGCGCCCCGCAGAATGATCCAATGTTCCGCGACGGACGCCTGATGATCGCCGGTCTGCGCCTGGGCCTGACTTTTGTCGGCATTCAACCGGCACGGGGATATCAGGTGGATGCCAGTGCGGTGTACCACGACCCGGACCTGGTGCCGCCGCACGCGTACCTGGCGTTCTACTTCTGGCTGCGCCACATCTATGGCGCCCATGGCGTGATCCATGTGGGCAAGCACGGCAACCTTGAATGGTTGCCCGGCAAGGGCGTCGGTCTGTCGGAAAACTGCTGGCCCGATGCATTGCTGGGGCCGCTGCCGAACATCTATCCGTTTATCGTCAACGACCCGGGTGAGGGCGCCCAGGCCAAGCGGCGTACCCAGGCGGTGATCATCGACCATCTGATGCCGCCCCTGACGCGCGCTGAAACCTATGGTCCGCTGCGTAATCTTGAGCTGTTGGCCGACGAATACTACGAAGCGCAACTGCTGGACCCGCGCCGCGCCCTGGAGTTGCAGAAAGACATCCTCAAGCTGGTGCGCGAAACCCGCATCGATCAGGAGCTTGAGCTGGACAGCGACGCCGATGCCGCCGTCTGGCTGCCGCGGCTGGATACTTACCTGTGCGACTTGAAGGAGTCGCAGATCCGCGATGGCTTGCATATTTTCGGCGAATCGCCCGAGGGCCGTTTGCGTATCGACACTTTGTTGGCGTTGCTGCGCATTCCCCGAGGTGATGGACGCGGCCCGCAATCAAGCCTGCTGCGGGTGATCGCCAAGGCCTTCGAACTGGGTTTCGACCCCCTCGACTGTGCGTTGGCCGAACCCTGGACCGGGCGGCGCCCGGCGGTATTGCAGAAGATCGATACCCAGGTGTGGCGCACCGCTGGCGACACCCGCGAACGCCTGGAGCGGTATGCCGCGCGGTTGATCGAGCAGGCGCTGGAAGGGCCACTTGAACAGTTGGAAGAGCCCGGCTGGGAAGACGTTAAAACAGTGATCGAGAGCCTGCGCATCGTCGTCGCGCCGCGCCTGGATGCCTGTGGGCCGGCAGAAATGCGCGGCTTGCTCGACGCCTTGAGCGGGCGCTTCGTGCCGGCGGGGCCGAGCGGCGCGCCGAGCCGTGGCCGTCTGGACGTGCTTCCCACCGGGCGGAACTTCTTCACGGTGGACGTGCGCAACCTGCCCACCACCACGGCCTGGCGCATCGGCTTTCAGTCGGCCAACCTGATTCTGGAGCGCCACCTGCAGGATCACGGCGACCATTTGCGCCAGCTCGGTCTGTCGGTATGGGGCACCGCGACCATGCGCACCGGCGGCGACGATATCGCCCAGGCCATGGCGCTGATGGGCGTGCGCCCGGTATGGGCCACGGGCAGCCAGCGGGTGGACGACTTCGAAATCCTGCCGATCAGCCTGCTGGACCGTCCACGGGTCGACGTGACCTTGCGGGTGTCCGGCTTCTTTCGCGACGCCTTTGCCAACCTGATTCGCCTGTTCGATGCGGCGGTGCAGGCCGTGGCGGCGCTGGATGAGCCGGATGACATGAACCCCCTGGCCGCCCGGGTGCGCAGCGAGCGCGAGGCTTTGCGTCTGGCGGGCCTTGACGAAGAGACTGCGGCCAAACAGGCCGGCTGGCGGATCTTCGGTGCCAAGCCCGGGGCCTATGGCGCCGGTGTACAGGGCGCGGTCGATGGTCGATTGTGGCAAAGCCGCGAAGACTTGGCCGAGGTGTACCTGAACTGGGGCGGTTACGCCTACGGCGGCTCGGACGAAGGTACCGCCGCCCGCGAGCAATTTGGCCGACGCTTGAGCCAGGTGCAGGCGGTTTTGCAGAACCAGGACAACCGCGAGCACGACCTGCTCGACTCCAATGACTATTACCAGTTCCAGGGCGGCATGCTCGCTGCCGTGGAAACCCTGAGCGGTGACAAGGCTGCCAGCTACCACGGCGACCATAGCCAACCGGACCTGCCGAAGATCCGTACCTTGAAGGAAGAGCTGAACCGGGTGATCCGTTCCCGCGCCGCCAACCCCAAGTGGATCGACGGTGTGAAGCGCCATGGCTATAAAGGTGCGTTCGAAATGGCCGCCACCGTGGATAATCTGTTCGCGTTCGATGCCACCACGCACTTGATCGACGATCATCAATACGCCTTGCTTGCCGATGCCTACCTGCTTGACCCGGACACCCGCGACTTTGTGCAGCAACACAACCCCGCGGCCTTGCGTGACATGGCCGAGCGCATGCTTGAGGCTCAGCAGCGCGGTTTGTGGCAGGAGCCCGGGGCTTACAAGGAAGCGTTGGAAAACCTGTTGCTGGATATAGAAGAAGACAGCTGATGACTGATACTCCGCATTTTCCGCTGTCCGCCGTGGTCGGCGCCGACGAGCTGAAGCTGGCCCTGTGCCTGACCGCCATCGACCCGAAGATCGGTGGCGTGTTGATCGAAGGCCCGCGCGGGATGGCCAAGTCCACACTGGCCCGTGGCCTGGCGGATCTGCTGGCCAGCGGTCAATTCGTCACCTTGCCGTTGGGCGCCACCGAGGAGCGTCTGGTCGGCACCCTGGACCTGGACGCCGCGCTGGGTGAAGGCCGCGCGCAGTTTTCCGCCGGCGTGCTGGCCAAAGCGGATGGCGGCGTGTTGTACGTCGATGAAGTCAACCTGCTGCCCGACCATCTGGTGGACCTGCTGTTGGATGTGGCCGCCAGCGGCACCAACCTGATCGAACGCGATGGCATTTCCCACCGGCATTCGGCGCGGTTTGTGCTGATCGGCACCATGAACCCGGAGGAGGGCGAGTTGCGCCCGCAACTGCTTGACCGCTTCGGGTTCAACGTGGCGTTGAGCGGGCAGACCGTGCCGGCGCAGCGTGGGCAGATCATCCGTCGTCGCCTGGATTTCGACAGCGATCCGACCGCCTTCTGCGCGCAGTGGGCCGAGCCCCAGGCGGCGTTGCGTGAGCGTTGCGTTGAGGCGCGGGCACGGCTGGAAAGCATTGCGCTGGATGATGAAGCGCTGGCGCAGATCACCGAGCGCTGTTTCGCCGCCGGCGTCGACGGCTTGCGCGCGGACCTGGTCTGGCTGCGTGGCGCGCGCGCCCATGCGGCCTGGCGCGGGGCCATCGCCATCGCTGAAGAAGACATCGAAGCGGTTGCCGAGTTTGCGTTGCGTCATCGCCGTCAAACCCAATCCCCACCGGCCAGCGCACAGAGTGAGGGGCAATCGCCCCAGGCCTCTGATACTTCGCCCGGCCAGGGCCAGTGGGGCGACATGCCCGCGCCGGCTCTGCCCACCGGCGCACGCCGGGATGTGCCCGCCTGGCCAAAAAAGCCCTAGGCATTCGCCCTCGACCTGACGCGGGGGCGGATGCCCGGCCCAAGGCAGGACGATTGGACAGAGGCAGGCACGGCAAGGCGCGCAGCGCGAAGCAGGGGAGGATCAATTGGCCGGGCACCTTGTTGGCCGGCCGGCCTCGCGCCCGTGAGGATCTGCTGTTTCATCTGCGCAGCCGTGCGGCCCATGAGCTGTGGCTGGTGATTGTCGACGCGTCGGCGTCCACGCGCCGGCATCGTGCGCTCGCGGATGCCAAGGGCTTGCTGGCGCAACTGTTCGATGATGCCTATCGGCAGCGGGCGCGCATGGCGTTGTTGACCGTCAGCGGGCAAGCGCCGAAGTGGCAGGTTCAGGGCTTGAAAGCCGCAAAAGGCTTGGCGGTTTGGCTGGATCGGCTCGGTGCTGGTGGGGGGACGCCGTTGCTGGCGGCGCTGACCGAAGCCGGGCATTGGCTGGTCGCCAGGCGCAAGCGTTATCCAGCGGAACATCAGCGTTTGCTGGTGATCACCGATGGACGGCTCAAAGAGATTGCCGGTTTACCGCAGTTGGAGTGCCCAGGATTGCTGGTGGACATCGAGCGGGGTCCGATCCGGTTGGGCCGGGCGCAAGCGCTGGCGGCCGGGTTGCAGTTGGATTATCGGCATATCGATGGTTTGTAGAGCCTCGGTTGCTGCCATCGCAGGCAAGCCAGCTCCCACATTTGATAGGC
>NZ_JBSVVZ010000067.1:0-38131 GCF_054071875.1 Pseudomonas sp. SDO524_S393
TGTCGAGCCACGGCGAGGCTGCGAAAGCGGTGGGTCAGGTGGCATCTGTGTCGGCAGTGCCGCCGCCTTCGCGGGCAAGCCCGCTCCCACATTGGATCTCTATCGCTGGCAAGAAAGCGCCCGGCGCGATGGCCCTGCTGACAGTGTTTTTTCCAGACACAGCAAGTCCTCTGTGGGAGCTGTCGAGCCCCAGCGAGGCTGCGAAAGCGGTGGGTCAGGTGGCATCTGTGTCGGCAGTGCCGCCGCCTTCGCGGGCAAGCCCGCTCCCACATTGGATCTCTATCGCTGGTGAGAAAGTGCCCGGCGCGATGGCCCAATCCCGCGCGTGATCCGGCCCGATTCCGTGCGCCGCAAATCTGTCATCCGTTCATCCTCTGCTCACCAACAACAAACAAGTCCGGTCGACCGGGCGAGGAGGGGCGGTGAGCGCAAAACCCTTTATCCGTTTTTCGGGCGTGCAAAAAAGCTTCAAAGTCGAGGGCCGCGCGTTCGTGGCCGTGCGCAATGTATCGCTGGAGGTCCAGCGCGGCGAAATCATTACCCTGGTCGGCCCATCGGGCTGCGGCAAGTCCACCTTGCTCAACATGACCGCCGGGTTGTTCGGCCCGACGATCGGCGAAGTGCATTACGACGGCGCTGAAGTCAGAGGCGTGAACACACGGGTCGGCTACATGACCCAGGCGGACCATTTGCTGCCGTGGCGCACGGTCGCCGGCAACATCGCCGTGCCGTTGCAGATTCGCCGCGTGCCCAAGGCCGAGATCGAGGCACGGGTCGAGGAACTGATGGCCCTGGTGGGCCTCAGCGGTTTCGGTGAAAGCTACCCCAACCAGCTTTCCGGCGGCATGCGCAAGCGTGCGGCCATGGCGCGCTTGATGGCGAGCGACCCGGAAACCTTGCTGATGGACGAACCCTTCGGCGCCCTCGACGCACAAATGCGCCTGACCTTGCAGACCGAACTGCTGCGCCTGTGCCGCAAGCTCAACAAGACCGTGTTGTTCGTGACCCATGACGTCGACGAGGCGATTGCCCTGGCCGATCGCTGCGTGGTGTTCGCCGGTCGCCCCGGCACTATCGATCATGTGTTGGACATTCCCCTCGAAGGTGAACGCAACCTGGTGCAGCTGCGCTCGGATCCGCGCTACGTGGAACTCTGCGCCGAACTCTGGAAGCGTCTGGCACCGGATGTAGCCGGTGCTGCTGACCCCTCTTCATTGGCTCACTCGCTGGAGGTCGTATGATCCAGGTTTATCGCTTGCTGTTTCTCGTGTTCCTGATGCTTCTGTGGGAGGGCGTGTCGCGCTGGTTTGGCGTGGAATTCTTTATCAGCCGCCCCTCGGCAGTGGCGCAAAGTTTGTGGAAAATCCTGCTCAACGGGGTGTTTTTCTACCACGCCGGCATCACCACGCTGGAGGCGGTGCTCGGCTTTTTCTTCGGTTCTCTGGCGGGCTTGGTCGCGGGTCTCGTACTCGGTCGCGCCAAGTGGCTGGCCGACCTGCTCGATCCTTTTCTGACCGCGTTCTACAGCTTGCCGAAAGTGGCGCTGGCGCCGCTGTTCATCCTCTGGTTCGGCATCGGCTTGCCGATGAAAGTCATCCTCACCGCCGCGGTGGTGTTCTTCCTGGTGTTCCTCAACACCTACAGCGGCGTGCGCAACGTGTCCCGCGAGCAACTGACCATCCTGCGCCTGATGGGCGCCAAGGAGCGCGACCTGCTGACCATGGTGGTGATCCCCTCGGCATTCACCTGGGTGTTCACCGGCCTGCGTCTGTCGGTGCCTTATGCACTGATCGGTGCGCTGGTGGGCGAGATCATCGCCGCCAACCGTGGCCTGGGTTATCTGCTGTCGGATGCGGCATCGCAATTCGACACTGCCGGAGTGTTTGCCGCGCTGGTGGGCATCATCGCCCTGGCCCTGATTCTGAACACGGCGGTGAAGCTGGCCGAGAGCAGGCTGATGCCGTGGAAAGCCAACGAAGCAGAACGTGAAGTCGCGGTTTAACCCCCCCTTGGTTGTGGAGATTGATCATGCTTAAGCGTTTCGTGATTGCCAGTCTGTTGTGCGCTTCGTTCCTGCCCGTTGCCCAGGCCCAGGACCTCACCAAAGTCACCCTCGCATTCCCCAGCGAAGGCTTCCTGTATGTGCCGATCTACGTCGCGCAGAAGCAGGGTTATTTCGCCGAAGAGGGCCTGAATGTAGAAGTGATCGTGTTCCAAAAGGGCGGTTCGGCGGCGCTGACAGCGGTGCTCGGGCGTGATGCCGACGCCTACGTCGGTCTGCCCGCGGTGGCGGTGCGTGCCCGTACCAAAGGCCAGAACGTGCAGGCCTTTGCCGCCGTGCAAACCCAGTTCGGCAGTACCGTGGTGATCGACGGCGACTCGGCGCGCAAGGCCGGTGTGTCGGCCACATCCCCCGTGGCGGCCCGTGCCCAGGCGCTCAAAGGCTTGAAGATCGGCGTGACCGGGCCCGGCAGCACCACCGATATGCTGGTGCGTTACCTGGCCAAGGATGCCGGCCTGAACCCGGACAAAGACTTCACCATCATGCCGATCGGCGGTGCGCCGAACATGCTGGCGGCGTTTTCCCAGGGGAGCATCAATGGTTTTTCGCTGTCGCCACCCACGGTGACCACTGCCGCCCAGCAGGGCGGGTTTGTGTTGATGGACCTGGCCAAGGGTGAATACAAACCACTGAATGGTTTCTTGTTCACCGCGATGATTGCCCGCGAAGACTGGCTGAGCAGCAACAAGGCCACTGCCGAAAAACTGGTGCGTGCGATCTGGAAGGCCGAGCATCTGATCGCCACCGCGCCGGACCAGGCCCGTGAGTCGGTACGCCCATACTTCGCCCACACCGACAAGGCCATCTTCGATGCCGCCTGGACTGCCTCGTTGCCGTCCTACCCGGCCACGCCACGGGTTGAAAGGGAGGGCGTCGAGAAAAATATCAGCTTCATGAACGCCGTCGAAAACGACCCTGTGACACTCGACCCGCAACAGGTCTACACCAACACCATCGTCGACGCTGTGGCGCCGACTGTTTCCACCCTCAAGGGAGAGGTTAAATGACGCCCGAGGTTCATCTGGTCAATGTGTTTCCCGCCACCCCCCGTGGCGGCAACCCGGCCCCCACCGTGGCCGTGGCGGACGGTATGAGCGACGCCGACATGCAGCAGGTCGCCCGTGATTACGGGCATGAGTGCGGCTTTGTATTCGCCGCGCCGGCGGACAGCGATTTTGATTTTGCCCTGCGTTTCTGGGTGCCCAACCACGAGATGGAAATATGCGGTCACGCCACTGTGGGGGCCGTCTGGCTGCTGGACCAACTGGGCATGCTGCACAAGGACCGGCTGGCGCTGTGGACCCTCAGCGGGCGCGTCGACGCGCGGGTGATCGATGCCGGCACGCCGCAGATCCAGGTGGAGATCAGCCAGCCCAAAGGCCAGGTGCAGACCTTGAGTGACCCACAGGTCGAGGCCGAAATCCTGTCTGTGCTGGGCATCTCCTCCAATGAGCTGGCGCCGCTGCCGATCCAGAACGCGTGCACCAGTCGTGTCAAAACCCTGGTGGCCTTGAAGAGTGTGGCGGTGCTCGACAGCCTCAAGCCTGACTATCGGCGAATGGAGCAACTTTGCGAGCGCATCGGTTCCACCGGCTTGTACCCCTACGCGCCGTCGGACCTTGAGGGCCGCCAGTTCGATGCGCGGCAATTTCCCAAGTCTTCGGGCTACCCCGAAGACGCCGCCACCGGTATCGCGGCGGCAGCGCTGACGTTCGGTCTGCTGGAAAACGGCCTGGTGACGGCCGATGACCGACCCGTGCATATCCGCCAGGGCCGGGCGATGGGGCGACCCTCGCAGATTTCGTTGCGCTTCCGTCGGGATGAAGCCGGGCAGGTGCGGGGGTGCTGGTTGGGTGGGCCGGTGGCCTTCGTTGAGGAGCACGCATGAGCATTCGTGAACGGATCAGCGCCCTGGGGCTGCAACTGCCGGACGCGCCGGGTCCCAAGGGCGATTATGTGCCCGTGACGCTTCATGGCGGGGTGGCGTATGTAAGCGGGCAAGTGTGCCGGCTGGGCGACAGCGTGATCAGCGGGCCGGTGACGGAACAGACTTCGCCGCAGCAGGTTTTGCAGGCCGGGCAAACCTGCGCGTTGCGCGCCTTGAGCGTGCTGGACCAGGCGGTGGGCCTTGAGAACGTCGAACGTATTCTGTTTGTGCGGGGCTTTGTGTACGGCGGGGAAGGTTTCCAGAGTTTTTCCAAAGTGGTCGACGGCGCCTCCCAGGTGTTGATCGATGTGTTCGGCGAGCAGGGCCGGCATGCGCGTTCGGCGGTGGGGGTGGCGGGGTTGCCGAGCGGGGGGATGCTCGAACTGGAAGTCACGGCGGTCATCAAAACAATGGCATGACACATCGCCATTCGCTTTGATGCGCGCGTAAACTGCCGGCCTTTTACGCGTATCTCGCAAAGGTGCACCTTGAGCGCAGGCAAAGTTGTCGGGCTGTTGTTACTGTCTTCACTGCTGGCGGCGTGCGGCACCTCGCCGCCACGCACGCCGAATGACCTGTGCGGCATCTTCCGTGAAAAGGACGATTGGTACGAAGCCGCCAAAGTCACGCAAAAACGCTGGGGCGTGCCGATCCAGGTGCCGTTCGCCATCATGTATCAGGAATCCGGCTTCCACCAGGACGCCCTGGCCCCACGCAAATACCTGCTGTGGATCATCCCCTGGGGCCGTGTCTCCAGCGCCGCCGGCTACGCCCAGGCCAAGGATGAAGTGTGGAGCGACTACCGCAAAAGTACCGGTCGCAGCGGCGCCAGTCGCCAGGACTTTGACGACGCCATCGACTTCGTCGGCTGGTACATGGACAAGACCTACAGCATCAACGGCGTCTACAAATACGACGCTTACGGTCAGTACCTGAACTACCACGAAGGCTGGGGCGGCTACCGCCAGCGTACCTATGCCGCCAAGGCCTGGCTGCCGCCGGTGGCCAGTAAGGTGCAGGCGCGCTCGCAGATGTATGCAGCGCAATATGCCGGGTGCAAGGATGATCTGGGCAAGGGGTTCTGGAGCCGGTTCTGGCGGTGGTTTTAAAGGTCCTGCCGTTTCTCGGCAGCAAGCCTGCTCGCCACAGGGACTTGCCAAAGCCACCTTGTTCTGGGAAAACCGGAGCCCTTACGCTGTCAACGAGAAGTCCATGAGCACCAAAGAACTGCAAATCACCGACATCCGCCTGGGCACCGGCAAGACCGTGGTCAAAGGCGCACTGATCACCACTCAATACACCGGCACCCTGGAAGATGGCACGGTGTTCGATTCGTCCTGGGAGCGCGGCAAGCCGTTCCAGTGTGTGATCGGCACCGGGCGTGTGATCAAGGGCTGGGACCAGGGCTTGATGGGCATGCAGGTGGGCGGTGTGCGCACGCTGTTCGTGCCGGCGCATCTGGCCTATGGCGAGCGGTCGATGGGCGCGCATATCAAGCCCGACAGCGACCTGCGCTTTGAGATCGAGTTGCTGGAAGTGCTGACGCGGGATGATTGAATGCTGCAGGTACCGGCGAGCCGGCTCATCACTTTAAATTAATTCAGACTTGCGAATTTGATTGTTCCCACGCTCCGCGTGGGAATACCGCCCTGGACGCTCCGCGTCCGCTTTTGAAGTCGTGACGCGGAGCGTCACAGGATGCGTTTCCACGCGGAGCGTGGGAACGATCGGTCAGCCGGAGGGTGATTACCTGACGCTGGTCCCGCGAGATCAAGTGGATGCACCTTCCTGAACCCATCCTGAAGAATCCTCTTATTCCCCTTACGGAAACTTTCCTACGGTTTACTCTCTTATCGTCGGGGCGTAAGCTTCGCGCGTTTTCATCAATAGCGGAGACCCTCAGTGGGTACTTGTTCGAGTGACAGTAGTCGGCCGGTTTCGGTAACCGGCACAGGCTTGGCAAGGTAACGCGCATTCTTCCGATGCCGTTGTCTCGCCACTAATCGCGAGAAGCGGCATCCCGGCAGCGGCCAGTCCTGGCACCTGCCCGATCCCTCTCATCGACGCTGACCAGCACCCGGCTCACCCTCGGGATGCTACGGACGCGCCTGCCGTTTGCGGTGGGCGGGCCAAGCCGGCTGTGCCTGTGTGACAGGCGCGGTGCGGATGGGCAGTACCTGCACGACGGTTTTTTCCTCGCGCAGGAGTAACACCATGAACCTCACTCTGCTCAAAGAGTTTTTTGCCGGCTTCCTGCGGACCCGGCACATCGCCCGGCATTTCCGCCGTCTGGCGATGCTCGACACCGTGACCGACGCCAGCGTCAGCCGCGAAGTGCCACCGACGCTGGCGCAAACCCTGGTGACCTCGGCGAACAGCAGTGCCGCGCAATTGCTCGACACCCTGGGCAGCCACGCCGAAGGCTTGACCCCCCAGGAAGCCGACGCCCTGCGCGTGCAATACGGTCTCAACGAAGTCGAGCATGAGCAGCCGCTGCCGTGGTGGGTGCACCTGTGGCATTGCTACAAAAACCCGTTCAACCTGCTGCTGACTCTGCTGGCTGTAATCTCCTGGCTGACTGAAGACATCAAAGCCGCCACGGTGATTTTCTCCATGGTGGTGCTGTCGACGCTGCTGCGCTTTTGGCAGGAGGCCAAGTCCAACAAGGCTGCCGATGCCTTGAAAGCCATGGTGAGCAACACGGCCACGGTGTTGCGCCGCGATGAGGCCAAGCGCATCGAATTGCCGATCAAGCAATTGGTGCCGGGCGACCTCATCGTCCTGTCCGCTGGGGACATGATTCCCGCCGATTGCCGCGTGCTCAGCGCCAAGGACCTGTTCGTCAGCCAGGCGGCGATGACCGGTGAATCGATGCCGGTGGAGAAATTTGCCCAGCAGCAGGACGCCAGCACCCGCAACCCGCTGGATCTGGACAATATTCTGTTCATGGGCACCAACGTGGTGTCCGGCGCGGCGACGGCGGTGATCCTGACCACCGGCAACAGCACCTATTTCGGCGCATTGGCCCAGCGTGTGACGGCCACGGACCGTGCGACCACCTCGTTTCAGCATGGCGTCAACAAAGTCAGCTGGCTGCTGATTCGCTTCATGTTCGTCATGGCGCCGCTGGTGCTGTTCATCAACGGGTTCACCAAGGGTGACTGGACCGAAGCGCTGCTGTTCGCACTGTCGATCGCCGTGGGCCTGACCCCTGAAATGCTGCCGATGATCGTCACCTCGACCTTGGCCAAGGGCGCGGTGTTCCTGTCGCGCAAGAAGGTCATCGTCAAGCGCCTGGATGCGATCCAGAACTTCGGCGCCATGGATGTACTGTGCACCGACAAGACCGGCACCCTGACCCAGGACAAGATTTTCCTCGCGCGCCACGTGGATGTGTGGGGCGAAGAGTCCGACGACGTGCTGGAAATGGCCTATCTCAACAGCTACTACCAGACCGGCCTGAAGAATCTGCTGGATGTGGCGGTGCTCGAACACGTAGAAGTGCACCGCGAGCTGAAAGTGGGCACCGCATTCCAGAAGGTCGATGAGATTCCGTTCGACTTCAACCGCCGCCGCATGTCGGTGGTGGTGGCCCAGGAAGGTTTGCCGCATCTGCTGATCTGCAAGGGCGCCGTGGAGGAAATCCTCTCGGTGTGCAACAACGTGCGTCACGGCGATAGCAACGAAGCGCTCACCGATGAGCTGCTGGCGCGCATTCGTCAGGTGACCGCGGCCTTCAACGAAGAGGGCCTGCGCGTGGTGGCCGTGGCTGCCCAACCGATGGCGCCGGGCCGCGACACCTATAGCCTGGCGGATGAGCGTGACCTCACGCTGATCGGCTATGTCGCCTTCCTCGATCCACCCAAGGAAAGCACCGCGCCAGCCCTCAAAGCCCTGAAGGCCCACGGTGTGGCAGTCAAGGTGCTGACCGGCGACAACGAACTGGTCACCGCCAAGATCTGCCGCGAAGTCGGTCTGGAGCAACAAGGTCTGCTGATGGGCAATGACATCGAGGACATGACCGACGCCGAGCTGGCCAAGGCGGTGGAGACCACCAATGTGTTCGCCAAGCTGACGCCGTCCCACAAGGAACGCATTGTGCGTCTGCTCAAGGCCAACGGGCATGTGGTGGGGTTCATGGGCGATGGCATCAACGACGCACCGGCGCTGCGCACCGCCGATATCGGTATTTCGGTGGACAGTGCAGTGGATATCGCCAAGGAAGCGGCCGACATCATCCTGCTGGAAAAGAGCCTGATGATCCTGGAGGAGGGCGTGCTGGAAGGCCGGCGTACCTTCGCCAACATGCTCAAGTACATCAAGATGACCGCCAGCTCCAACTTCGGCAATGTGTTCTCGGTGCTGGTGGCCAGCGCGTTCATTCCGTTCCTGCCGATGCTGCCGATGCACCTGCTGGTGCAAAACCTGCTGTATGACATTTCCCAGATCGCGATTCCGTTCGACAACGTCGATGCGGACATGCTCGCCAAGCCGCAGCGCTGGCAGCCGGGGGATGTGGGGCGCTTCATGGTGTTCTTCGGGCCGATCAGTTCGATCTTCGACATCACTACGTTCGCACTCATGTGGTATGTGTTCGATGCCAACACACCGGACCACCAGACCCTGTTTCAATCCGGCTGGTTCGTGGTGGGGTTGCTGACCCAGACGCTGATCGTGCACATGATCCGTACCCCGAAAATTCCGTTCCTGCAAAGCCGTGCGGCGCTGCCGTTGATGGTGATGACGGGCGTGATCATGGCCGTGGGGATTTTCCTGCCGATGGGGCCGCTGGCGCATTACTTCAAGTTGCAGGCACTGCCGTCGCTGTACTTCGTGTTCCTGCCGGTGATCCTGCTGGCCTACATGGGACTGACCCAGGCGGTGAAGGGTTTTTACATTCGCAAGTTCGGCTGGCAGTAACACCGTCTGGAGCGGTTGAGCGGCAAGATCAAAGGAGCAGCCCATGCAAGCAATCAACAATATCAACCTCAATTCGCTGATCGACACTCTGGTCAGCCTCACCGCTGCGTTCATCCTCGGGGGGCTGATCGGTTTCGAGCGCCAGTACCGCCAGCGCACGGCAGGCTTGCGCACCAACGTATTGGTGGCGGTAGGGGCGGCGATCTTCGTCGACATGGCCTACCGTCTGGGCGGTGCGGAAGGCGCGGTGCGGGTGGTCGCCTATGTGGTATCGGGTATCGGTTTTCTTGGCGCGGGCGTGATCATGCGTGAAGAAGGCAACGTGCGCGGGCTCAACACTGCCGCCACCCTCTGGGCCTCGGCAGCGGTAGGGGCCTGCGCCGGTGCCGACCTGATCCTCGAAGCGCTGCTGGGCACGCTGTTCGTGCTGGCCGCCAATACCTTGCTGCGACCGATCGTCAACAATATCAACCGTCAGCCCCTGGACGTGGTGTCGGCGGAGGTCACCAACATTCTGTATGTCATCGCCCGGCGCACCCAGCAAAAGGCTGTACTGGCCCTGCTGGAAGCCGAACTGGCGCGGTGCAACTACCCGGCCAGCGATGTCGATGTACGCCCCTTTGGCAGCGAGGAAGTGGAAATCGAGGCTACCCTGGCGGTGACATCGGTGGATGGCGACGAGCTGGATGCGTTGGTGGCGCGGATCTCCATGTCGACGCTGGTGGTCCAGGCATTCTGGAGCCCCAGCACCACGGAGTGATCCCGGGTTTGATTCTGGCGTGCGCAAGCTGAAATGCGCTACGTGAGGAAAAATCCTACATGTATTCGGGACTATCCCTTCAGTTGAAAGCACATTCCATTGTTAAGGTTGTGCGCTTGTGCCTGCCCGGAAACCCAAGTGCGGCGTTAAGTGATGGCTGTTTTTTCAATAAGAGGGGACTAGGACTGCCTGATAAGTCGAGGAGATTGATTCGTACCGCTTGTCGGAACTGTCACTTTTCACAGGTAGCCGAACCCCGCGTGATATGTAAGCGTATTGATCCTCCCAGGGGAGACTTATGAGCAAAGCGTTAATTGTGGATGATCATCCTTTTATCCGCGCTACCGTCCGGTATCTCTTGAAGCAGGAAGGTTTCAACGAGATCTTCGAAGCGGGCAATGGCGCCGACGCCATGCAGTTGGCTCGCGAGGAGCGCCCCGACCTGGTGATTCTCGATCTGGCGATGCCCAAGTTGGGCGGCCTGGAAGTCATCAGCCGAATCAAGGCGCTGGGCCTGACCTGCAAGATCCTGGTGCTCACCTCGTATCTGGCGGTGTTCTTTTCCACCCGTTGCATGCGTGCCGGGGCCATGGGGTTCGTGGCCAAGACCGGTGAGCTGGACGAGTTGCAAAAGGCGATCAAGGCGGTCATGTCCAACTACAGTTGTTTCCCCAGCCTGCCGACCAGTTCGGTGCGCCGTGATGACCTGCAGACCACCGAGGTGGCGTTGGTGGAATCGCTGTCGGACCGCGAGTTGACCGTGTTGCAGATGCTCGCTCTGGGCCTGGGCAACAAGGAAATCGCCGAGCAGATGTTGCTGAGTCACAAAACCATCAGCACCTACAAGACGCGGCTCAAGGAGAAGCTGCACATGTCTTCGGTGGTGCATTTGTCCAAGTTCGCCCAGCGCAATCATCTGATCTGACCCGACGTGATCACCCCCCGCGTGTTGACCCTCACAGCTATCCTGCTGATGGGGCTGATGCCCTGTGCGGCAACGGCCCTGGACGCGCCGCAGAGTCTGCGGCTGTTGGGCCATTCTCGTCTTGAAAGCCCCGACGTAACGCTGGAAGAAGCCGATTGGCGCTGGCTACGGGAGCGGCGCACGCTGGTGATGGGCGTGTCGGCGCCTGATTACGCGCCCTTTGACCTGACCAACAACAATGCTGAACTCGAAGGCATCACGGCCGACTATGCGGCGTTGGTGGGACAGGCGTTGGGTGTTGCTATAGAGGTCCGGTGCTATGACACCCGTGATGAGGTGATCGAAGCCCTCAAGCGCGGCGATGTGGACTTCCTGGGGTCGGCCAATGGTTATGAGGCCGCTGATGCCCAGCTGGTGCTGTCCCGCTCCTACGCCAATGATCAGCCGGTGCTGGTGACCCGAGCCGGTGATAGCCAGGCGCTGAGCGCCGATCTGGCAGACAAGCGTCTGGCGATGCTCTATCACTACATGCAACCGGATGCCGTTCAGACCTTTTACCCCCGGGCACAGTTGCAGCTGTTTGCCTCCACCTTCGAAGCCATTGGCGCGGTCGCTTTCGGTCAGGCGGATGTGTACCTGGGCGATGCCATCAGCACGCGGTACCTGATCAACAAAAACCATCTGAATAATGTGCGCATGGCGGATTTCTCCGCGCTGGAGGCCAACCCTTTCGGATTTGCCTTTGTTCGGGACAACACCCGTCTGTTAGCGATCATCAATGCCGCGCTCGCTGCCGTGCCGGTCAACCAACAGATGGAAATCCTGCGCCGCTGGAGCGCCGGCGGTGGTTTTCTGGAGGCCGACCGTTTGCGCCTTAGCGAAAGCGAGCAACGCTGGCTGGAGAAAAATCCTCGGGTGAAAGTGGCGGTCCTCGACCAGTATGTGCCGTTGTCGTTCTTTGATGAGCGCGGGCATTTCGAGGGACTCAGCGCCGAAGTGCTGTCGCGCATCAGCCTGCGTACCGGGTTGAAGTTCGATGTCGAGCCGGGCAGTTCGTTGCCTCGGCAAATCGCGGAGGTCGGCGACGGGCAGGTGGACATGCTGGCGGTGGTCACCCCCAGTGTCGAGCGTTCCGCGACAATCCGGTTTACCCGACCTTACCTGTCCAATCCCTATGTGCTGGTGGTTCGCGCCGACGACGAACACCTGGTGACGCTGGAGGATTTGCCCGGAAAGCGCCTGGCCTTTATCGGCGGCAATAGCCTGGGCGCGCAGATTGCGCGGGACTTCCCCGGCGTTGAGTTCGTGAATACCGACAACCCCGAGCAGGCCATGGAAGCCGTCGCCAGGGGGAATGCGGATGCCACGGTCATTTCGCTGATCAGCGCCCGCTACATGATCGCGCGGCACTATCGCGACAACCTGCGCATCACCAGTACCGTCGGCACCGATCCTGCCCGCATCACCTTTGGCGTCAACCGCAGCCAACTGGAGCTGTATTCGATCCTCGACAAGGCGCTGCAGAGCATCGCCCCTGAAGAAATGGATGAGCTGACCAATCGTTGGCGCAGCGACATCATCCTCGAAGACAGTTACTGGCTGCGTCACCGCAACGTGATCATCCAAGGGTTCGGCCTGGCCGCGCTGCTGTTGCTGGTGACCCTGGGCTGGGTAGCCTATTTGCGCAGTCTGATTCGCAAACGTGCCCAGGCCGAGCGGGCGTTGAGCGATCAGATGCGATTCATGAGCGTGCTGATCGACGGCACTCCCCACCCCATCTACGTGCGTGACCGTCAGGGCCGATTGATGGCCTGCAATAACGCTTATCTCGATGTATTTGGCTTCAAGCTGGACAACGTGATCGGCAAGACCGTGGTGGAGACCGACACCGGCAACCCGCCCCAGGCCCAATCGTTCCACGCCGATTACCTGCGGCTGATGGAGCAGGGCGAGCCGCAGATTCATGACCGGGTGCTCAAGGTGCCCAGCGGAGAAGTCCTGACCATTTACCAATGGATGCTGCCGTACCGTGACGGCGATGAGAAGGTGGTCGGCATGATTGCCGGCTGGGTGGATGTCAGCGAGCGCCAGCGGTTGCTGGGGCAGTTGCGCGAGGCCAAAGAGGACGCGGATGCCGCCAACCGCGCCAAAACCACGTTCCTGGCGACCATGAGCCATGAAATTCGCACGCCCATGAATGCGGTGATCGGCATGATCGAGCTGGCCTTGAAAAACGCCGAGCAAGGCCGCGCTGACCGGGATGCGCTGGAAGTGGCATCGGTGGCGTCCCGGGGGATGCTGGAGTTGATCGGCGACATTCTGGATATCGCACGAATCGAGTCTGGTCATCTGTCCCTGAGCCTGGCACCGGCCAATCTGCATGAGCTGCTGACCTCTGCGGCGCGGGTGTTCGAAGGGCTGGCCCGGGACAAGGGTTTGTCGTTGCGGGTGGAACTGGACCCGCTGATCGATCATTGGGTATTGATCGACCCGTTGCGATTCAAGCAAGTGGTCTCGAATCTGTTGGGCAACGCCATCAAGTTCACGGCCCGTGGCCAGGTGCGGCTGGGCGCCCAGGGCGCGCCGGCACTGGCTGGCGGCCACCTGAACCTGCGTCTGTGGGTGGAGGACACGGGGCCGGGGATCAGCGCCGAGGACCAGAAGCGTTTGTTCAACCCCTTCATCCAGGGTCGCAACCCTGAGCAATCACAGCGCAGCGGCTCCGGGCTCGGGCTGGTGATCAGTCGCAACCTGTGCGAAATGATGGGCGGACAGTTACACCTCAACAGTGTGCCGGGGCAGGGTACGCGGGTGGATGTGACCCTGGCGCTGGCCCTGACCACGACGGCGCCTGTGCGCCTTCCAGAGGTGGCCCAGCCGGCCCCTTCGACCCGTACGCTGAATATCCTGGTGGTGGATGACTATCCGGCCAATCGCCTGCTGCTGGCCCGGCAGTTGGCTTTCCTGGGGCATCGCATCACGACCGCCGAAGACGGTGTCCAGGCCCTCGAGCAATGGCAGGTCGGGGGCTTCGATGGGGTTATCACCGATTGCAACATGCCCCTCAAGGACGGTTATGCACTGGCGCGCGATATCCGTGCCCGTGAGCGCGAACTGGGTTGGGCACCCTGCTTGCTGCTGGGGTTCACCGCCAATGCCCAGTCGGAAGAAGCCGAGCGCTGTCGGCAGGCGGGCATGGACGGTTGCCTGTTCAAACCCACCGGGCTTGAAGACCTGCGTACCGCCCTGGCATCGCGCACGGCCAGTGTGTGCGAGCCGGCAGCCCAGGCCGTATTTGACTTGAGCACCCTGGTCGCGCTGACGGGCGATGATCGTGCGGCACTCAAGGAACTGCTCGAACCGCTGCTCGACAGCCTGGCGGCGGATAGTGAGTTGTTGCCGGCCCTGGCGCAGCAGGCAGATTTTGCTCGGCTACATGACCTGGCCCACCGTGCCAAGGGCGGGGCGCGCATGGTCAAGGCGCATACGCTGATCGCCTGTTGCGAGGCGTTGGAGGAGGTCTGCGAAAGCTCGGTGCCTGATGCATTGGACGAGGCCGTTGAAGCCGTGTCCCAGGCCATCGACCATTTGCAGCACAGCCTGACGCTGTACATCAATCAGGCTTGACCCGCGCTGACAGCCACTCAGAGGGTTTGGGAGAACTCCTACATGAAGGGGGAACAAGCCTGATTTTGTCTTCGAGGTATGTCTGGAGAATGGGCCACGCTCACTGACGAGTACTGCCTACCCAGGGGTTTGCCATGCCGAACAAAGCACTGACCATCCTGATTGCCGATGAACAGCACCTGCAACGCTTGTATATCGAAAAGATGCTCAACCGGTTGGGCTACCACCGGATCGTCCCGGTCCAGAGTTTCGAAGAGGTGCGGATTCTCACCGCCATCCCGGCCGAGCCGTTCGATGTGCTGATCATCAATGCCGGGTTGGCCGTCCATGCCAGTGGGCCCCAACCCCAGGTGCGCCATGTGCTGGTCTACGACCACCTGAACCTGGGCGAGTCCGTCGGTGCGACGCCGGCGGTGCTGGTCAGGCTCGCGGGCGTGCCGGACAGCGTCAACCTCGAACACTTCATGGACATCATCGACCCACCCGAGGCCAACGCGGGCCTGCGGGTGTTGCCGTGGTTGCGGGAGCTGTCCCGCAACGCCGTCGCCGGAGGTTAGTCCCACTGCGGCGCGAGGCCCTTGGGGCTGGTCAGCCGATGGCCACGCTCCAGGCTGGCAATCTGTTGCATGTCTGCCGTGCTCAAGGTCAGTTGCAGGGCCTTGAGATTACTCTCCAGGTTGGTGCGCTGGGTCGACGAAGGAATGACCGCGTAACCCGACTGCATGGCCCAGGCCAGGGTGACTTGTGCGGGGGTGGCGCCATGGCGCTCGGCGATCTGCTGGATCACCGGGTCCTTCAGTACTTCACCGTAGGCCAGCGTCATGTAGGAGGTGATTTGGATGCCATGGGCGGTGGCGAACTCCACCACCTTGCGGTTTTGCAGGTAGGGGTGAAGCTCAATCTGGTTGGTCGCGATATGCTCGGCACCGACGGCGGCAATCGCCTGTTTCATCAGGTCGATAGTGAAATTGGAAATGCCGATCTGACGGGTCAGGCCCAGGCGCTTGGCTTCCAGCAACTGGCCCATGAACTCGGCGACGGGGACCTGGTCTTCCGGCGATGGCCAATGGATCAGGGTCAGGTCCAGATAGTCGGTTTTCAGCTTGCGCAGGCTTTCGCGCAGGCTGGGAATCAGCTGGTCTTGCGCGAAATGCGCGACCCAGATTTTGCTGGTGATGAACAGCTCTTCACGAGGTACGCCGCTGTCGGCAATGGCCTGACCGACGTCGGCTTCATTCTCGTAGATCTGCGCGGTGTCGATGGCGCGGTAGCCCAGTTCCAGGCCGGTGCTGACCGAGTCGATCACCACCTGGCCTTGCAGGCGAAAAGTGCCGAGGCCAAAAGCGGGGACGGTTTGCGTAGGGATGGACATCAATCTCTCCTCAAGGGCATGTAAACAATGGAGTGGAGTATCCGCCCGTCGTTCCTTCGGAAAAACCGTCCCACACGAAAAGGACTTTTGACCACAGGTCAAGAGTGGTGGTGTTCTGGGGCCCGTTGCAAAAAACATGCGGCTTCACTTGCCAGAGTCGGGCATCGCGCGGTATTTCAGAAAGCCCTTCTCCATGCGGAAATTGCCATGACTCAGCACCTCACCGAATATGCCGACGCCAGCCCTGAAGTGCGTGCGGTCTACGACGACATCATGCAAACGCGCAAGGTCGACCAGGTGAACAACTTCTGGAAATGCCTGGCGGCCCATCCGCCGACCTTGCGCCGTACCTGGGAAAGTCTGAAGGAGATCATGGCGCCGGGAGCGCTGGATCCACTCACCAAAGAACTGCTCTACGTCGCTGTGAGCGTCACCAATAACTGCCCGTACTGCATCGCCTCCCACACCGCCGCCGCACGCAAGGCGGGTATGACCGATGCAATGTTCGGCGAGTTGCAGGCCGTGGTCGGCATGGCCAATGAAACCAACCGCCTGGCCACCGGCTACCGGGTGCCGGTGGACGAGGCGTTCAAGTTGCCGTGAAGTCCGTCACGCGTCGAACCAGGCCAGCAGCACCGTCACGTTATCGCGCCCGGCGTATTCCCGGGTGAGGTTGACCAGCCGTTGGCAGGCGGTGTCCAGCGTGTCACGGCGGGCTACCGCCAGCACCTGCACCATTTCCTGATGGGGCACGCAACCGTGCAGACCGTCGCTGCATAGCATCAACACATCCCCCGGCTGCACCGGTTGGACGCGTACCTGCGGTTCGACCCGGGGCCCCGGGCCGATGGCTTGCAGCAGCAGGTTGCGTGCAGGCAGGCGGTCGACTTTGCCGGCTTCGAGCGCTTGCTGGTACCAGGTCTGGTCGCGGGTCAGCAGGCTCAATTCGCCGTCGCGGTAACGGTACAAACGGCTGTCACCGACATGGAACACCAGCAGCGGCCCATCGCTTTGCGGGCGCCAGAGGCCGGTGAGCGTGGTGCCCATGCCACTGCCTTCGCTCATCTGCCGCGCCACATTCTGCTGATAGACGCATTGGTTCACCTGATCGATGGCACTGTGCAACAGGCCGGCGGCTTGCATGTCCGGGTCCGACCAGGTGGCATCGGGGTCGCCATTCTCGTCGAGCGTTTCGACGCTATGGGTTTTCAGTGTCTGGCGCAGGCTGATCAACGCTTCGGCACTGGCCAGCGCGCCGGCTTCATGGCCGCCCATGCCGTCTGCTACGGCAAGTAGCCTGAGGCTCGGCTCCACCAGAAAGTTGTCTTCGTTACTCTGGCGCACCGTGCCGACATCACTGACCCCATAGGCGACCGCTGAGGCCAGACTATGGGGCCCGCAGGCGCTGAGTGGGGAGTCGGTCATGGAAGGGGCTCGAAGCTGGTGAGGAACGTCAGGCGCTGGGCCTCGCTCTCGATGTGTTCGGCCAACAATTGCAGGAACGGTTGGCGCAGGGAGGTGGCCCGCAAGGCACGGCTGACCACGATGCGGGCGATAGGGCCGATCAGCACGGCGAGGCGGCGCTCGGCCATGTTTGCAAAGTCAGTATCTATCTGCGTGACGGGGGCTTCGGTGAGGCCGGTGACTTCAGTGGGTAGCGCCGTCGGTTCGCTGACCGGCTCGGGTACCGCCGTGGGTGGGTTGAGCCTTTGGAACAGCGACTGACTGGCGCTGGCAAACTGTTCGCGGCCACGCTCTGAAGGGATATGGGGCAACAGCGAGGCGCAGATGGCGTCGAAGTCGTCGGCGCCATTGAGGCTCTTGCGTACCAGAAATCGTGCCAGCGGCCCGATCTGATGGGACAGCAAAGACTCCAGTTCGGGCATCACCGCCAGCTTCCAGGGCGTCAGGGTTTCCACGGCTTCGGTCACCGCGCCCGTACCGGTGGGCAAGGGCGTGACGCCACTGCTCAGCGGTTGGTTGGGACGCATCAGTACCGTACGGTCATCGTCGATTTCCGCGTTGGTCCAGGTGCCGGTAGTGGTACCGAGCAACGCTTCCAGATCATCGAGAAATGCCTGCGCCGAGGCGTAACGCTCGGCGGGGCGCTTGGCCAGAGCGCGTGCGATCACATTGTCCAGTGCCGGGTCCAGCGCCAGGTTCAGGGACGAGGGCGCCACCGGGGTCTGGTTGAGAATCTGCTGCATGACCATGGTGGCAGAGCCGGAAAATGGCCGCTCGCCGGTGAGCAACTGGTACAGCACGATGCCGGCGGAAAACACATCGGAGCGACCGTCGATCAACTCACCACAGAACTGTTCAGGTGACATGTAGCTGGGCGTGCCGATCATCGAACCGGTCTGGGTGAGGGTGGACGAGTCGAGGCGTGCCACACCGAAGTCTGTGACTTTCACCTGGTTGTCGGCGGTGATCAACAGGTTGGCCGGTTTGATATCACGGTGCACCACACCCTTGGAGTGGGCATATTGCAGGGCCAGCAGCAACTGGCGCATCCAGCCCAGGCTGTGGCTCAGATCGCGGGGTGTCTGCGCCGCCAGCAGGGTGTTGAGGGGCGTACCTTCGACGAACTCCATGGCAATGTAGGCCGAGCCTTCGTCTTCGCCGTAGTCGTACACGCCGACGATATTGGGGTGCATCAGCCGGCCAGCCGCCTGGGCTTCGTTCTTGAAGCGGCTGACCAGCTCGGCGTGCTGGCTGTCGCCGAACAGCTCTTTGCGGATGGTCTTGAGCGCCACGGTGCGTGCGATATTCGGGTCGAACGCTTTGTACACCGTGCCCATGGCACCTTTGCCGAGCACGCTGTCGATGCGGTATTTGCCCAGTTGTTCAAGCATGATCGGGCACCTATTCCTCAAGCATCTTCATGGCGCTGACCAAGCTGGTGCGCATACGGCCAAAGGACTGGCCCAGGCGTGCCAATTCATCGTTGCCACTGACGTCCATCTGCGGCACGTCGGTTTCACCCAGGCTGACGCGGTCGGCCAGGGCTGACATCTGCCGCAGGCGACGGGTGACAAACAGGTGCACCGCTACGTTCAGCGCGACGAACAGCACGGCGAAGATGCCCAGCATCGACAGCATGTAGCTGTGCAGCAGGCTCCGGGCGCGCTGTAGCGGCAAGTCGAGCGGTACGGTCACCAGTTGCGCACCGATGGTGTCGTTGAGTTTCCAGCCGAAGCCGTTGACCGGTCCGTAGATGTCCACCATGGTTTTCGGCGCCGCGTCCGGCGTACTGTGGCAGGCCAGGCAAGCACCGTCCTTGATCTGGATGGGCCGCGCGATGTACAGCGCCGCCCCCCTCTCATCATTGCGCTCGCCGACCATTTCGTCGGTCTGCGGCTGGCTGCGCAGGGTGCTGATCAGGGACTTTTCCCAATCATTGGCCAGGTCGCGCGGGTTGGTAGGGTTGAGGGTGGCTTCCTTGTAGGCATAGTCCGGGTAGGACTTGAGCAATTCCTGCAGGTGCGAGATGGCGGCAAAATCCGGGACCGACTGCGGCAGGAACTGGAACTTCAGGCGGTTCTCCAGCAAGGGCACGATCTGCTCTGCGGTGTAGGTGCTGGCGGCGGAGGCCGAGCGCATCAGCATGCGCGCGGTTTCCAGGGTTTCCCGACGCGCACTCTGTTGCAGCATGTAGTGGGTGGAAAGACTGGTGGCGATAAATCCGACGATAAACACCGCCAGGAACACCACGTTGAATTTGACCGCAAGTGACAGTTTCATAATTACCTTCGGGGACTGGCGGGGTGGGCGTCAGCGTGCATTCTTGCGACGTTCCTGGCGCAGCAGCTCCAGCTCCCACTCCAGCACGCCGCCTCGGTTGGCCTTCACAGCCTGGCGAAACGCCGGGTCTGCCAGACGTGGGGCAAAGCGACTGGCAAGCATCTGCTGGCTGAGGTTCAGCGGGCTCACCACCCAGGGCGCGATGTCGTCGTATGTCACCTCACGCTCTTTTTTCGGCTCGGCGGAGGCCGGAGTTTTCTTGCCCAGCGGTACCAGCGGGTCGAGGAACTGACGGGGCAGGGCGTCGATAAAGGCTTGCTCAGGCCGCGGCACGGTTTTGAGCGCCGCGCCACTGACGCGTTGCGCAAAGTCTTCATGGCCGAGCGTGACGCTGTGATCGCCTTTGCCGCGGGCATCCAGCTCATGCACCACCTGGCTGCCATCCTCGACAAACATCTCGGTCTGGCGCGGGGTGACGTGTATCACGCTGGCGCTGTTGGTGACCGTGAAGGCGAGGGCGCCAGTGGTCACTGCCAGGTTGGCGTGGCCGGCGACCGGTTGCAGCTTGAGCCAACCGTTGAGCAGATTGATTTGTGCAGCCTTGCTGTTGGTGGCGATCAGGATCCGGGTGTCAGGGCCCAGCGCCAGCGTGGTCGATGCCAGGCCTTCGATCTGAATGCCCGCAGTACCGGTTTGCAGGATATCGCCCCCTTGTAGGCGTGTGCCCGGACCCACGGTGTACAAAGAGGTGGCACGAATCAGCTTCAGCGGCTTCTCCGCGTAGGCAATCACGCCAATATTGGCCGGTGCCGCCTGGGCCAGCGGTAGCTGGAGCAGACTGGCGAGCAATAGGACTGTCGAGAGTTTCTTCACGTTGGCGCCATCTATCGAGCACTTGAGGACAGGCACCGATGCTGTAGCTACAGCCGGTGTTCGTGCGTGCGCAAGGCATCGCAGGGCCGAAGGCTACCGGCTGGACGGGGGCGGGACGAAGACAATTATCTGCATGGCAGAGGGCTGATTCGATTGAGCGAAATCATGGAATAAAGCGCACAAGGTGCGTGTTATTCCCATGGTTTCCCGTGATTCGGACGACATTTGCGGCGATCGGGAAAAGGCAGCGTTTTTGCGAGAGGCGGAAAATAGTCGGGAATAAAAACTTCGGGTCGATTGTTCATCCTGCAGACGCTGACAAGCAGCCGTGATCGACTTTCGATGGATCCCAAAATGATTGACCTGACCCTTCTCAAATCTCTTTCTGGCAGGCGCGCAATGAGCGATACCGACCCTGAAGTTGTGGCACGCCGCAATCGCCTGGCACTTCTGGTATTGCAAGTGGTCGGCCTGATCGTACTGGTGATCTGCGCCATCGATGCGCAACGGGCCCAGGCCCAGGACTTGCCAGAACCAGCCAATGGCGCAGCGAAAAAAGTACTGATGACCGTACAGGCCTCTGGCGTGCAGGTCTATACCTGCGCCAAGGACAGCAACGGTCAACCGGCCTGGCAGTTTCGTGAGCCCCTGGCGACGCTGATGATCAACGGCAAGACGGTAGGTCGTCACTTCGCCGGGCCCACCTGGCAACTGGATGACCGCAGTGCCGTCGTCGGCAAGGTCATTGCCCAGGCGCCGGGAGACAGCGCTGGAGATATTGCGTTGCTGCGCCTGAACGTGGTCGCGCACCAGGGGCCGGGTGGACTGGCACAGGTGGTGACGGTGGAGCGCCTGCATACCCTCGGTGGCGTGTTCAGCGGCAGTTGCGCCCAGTTGGGTGACTTGCACCTCGAACCCTACAGCGCCGATTACCGCTTCCTCGGCCAATAGTTTCACCCCCGCGCCGCTCGGCCGGGCAGTAACCCCCTCGACTGAATTCATGCCTCGCGCCGATCGCCATCGGCGTGCGGCAACGCTGTGCCTGCAACACAACCAAAAACATAGGAGCTTTACACATGATCACTCGTTTACTTGCTGTAACCGCGTTGACCGTTGTCGCCTCGACCGGTGCCCAGGCTGCTGAAACAGGCCCCACCGATTGGACCGGTTTCTACGGCGGCCTGAGTGCCGGTTATGGCTTTGGCGGCGACGGCGACGTCAACACCAAGGGCCAGGCTGCACCGAACATCGCCAACATCAACGGCGGCGCTCGCCCAGGTCGAGTGGACCTGGACCGCAACGGCCTGCTCGGTGGCATACAGGTTGGCTACAACTATCAGTTCGGTCAGTGGGTAGCCGGTGTCGAGGCGGATATCTCCCACACAGACCTGCAGGACAGCCGCAACATCGGTACCGCACAGCTCAACACCGGTCTGGCGCTGAACAATAAGTTCGAATCGAAGATCAAGTACCTGGGTACCTTGCGTGGCCGCTTCGGTTATGCCTTCGATCACACCCTGATCTACGGCACCGCCGGCTTGGCGTACGGCGAAACCAGTCAGAGTGTCGACATGTTCGGCCCTACCGGCAATACCCAATTCAGCGGCAGCCAAAGCCACTTCAAGATGGGTTACACCGTGGGTGCAGGCATTGAGCAGGCGATCACCCAGAACCTGTCATTCAAGACTGAATACCTGTACTACGACCTGGGGGAAGACAAGCTGAACGTGGCGGTGATTCCGGGCAGCGGTGGGGCGGGGACGGGGTACGACTCCAAGTTCAAGAACGATGGGCAAATGCTGCGTGTCGGGTTGAACTGGAAGTTTGATTGACGATCAGCAGGCAGCCTCAGGCGCAGGCGCGTGAGGCTTTCATCGGGCGCGCCGGGCGGTGTTGATAGCGCTGGCCCTGGCGCGCCTTGCGGTTTCCAGCTGGTCCTGAGCGCCATACCACTGATGGCCGGCGCTCCATCGTTGTCGGCTCCCGTAGGAAAGGTCTCCAATTGCTCCAGCGGGTTAAAAAGTCGGCGGTGTAATCACCCAGATCACCACCGTATCCACCTTGCCCGGGTTGCCGTACCGGTGCGGTTCGCGGCTGGCAAAGCTGAAACTGTCGCCTTCGCCCAGCAGGAAGTGCCGGTCACCCACCCAGAGCTCGAATTGCCCGCTCAGCACATACCCGGCTTCCTCGCCTTCATGGCTGTAGCTTTGCTGGCTATAGGTACCGGGTGGGAAGCATGAATGCAGCATTTCCAGCTGATGATTGGGCAGCGGCGTCAACAGTTGGTCGACGATGCCGTCTTCGTAGCGGATGCTCTGGCGGTTGTCCTTGCGTATCACGTAGCCGTCATCGGCCGGAGCAGGCACGGTTTCACTGGCGAAGAACCACTGGATGGTCACGCCCAGGCTGCGCGCGATATTGAACAGCGCCGGGATGGACGGGTACGCCAGGTTGCGTTCCAACTGGCTGAGGTAACCGGCGGTCAGTTCGCTCATCTGTGCGAGCTCGGTGAGCGTCAGGCCACAGGCCTTGCGCAGGCCACGAATGCGCGTGCCGAGAAACAGTTGCTGGGGTTCGTCTGTCACAGGTTCCACGCTACCTTGAGTCCTTCGTAGATCGCCTCCTCGGCGGTGCGCGGTGCCAGGCAGTCGCCGATGCGATCGAACGGCACACGGCCTTGCAGCTCCGCGCCCAGAGTGTCCACCGGCTGATGGCCCTGGCACAACACCAAGGTGTCGATAGTTTCCAGCAGCATCGGTTCGCCACTGGCCGTGTGTTGCAGGTACACGGTGCTGTCATCGCAGCCATAAAGGCGGGCGTAGGGAATGATCGGAACGCCCAGTCGATGCAGCTCACCCGCCAACTGATCGCGTACGTACAGAGGCAGGTTTTCTCCGCAATGCGTGCCGTTGACGGCCAACTGTACCGAGTGGCCGGCGCGCACCAGACGTTCGGCGATGCCCGGGCCGATCCAGTCGCAACGCCAGTCGACGACCACCACCGAACGGCCCAGGGGCACTTCGTCGCGCAGCACCTGCCAGGCGTCCACCACGTGCAGATCACCACCTCGCTCGAAGGCTGGCCAGTAGGGTTCGGCGCCAGTGGCGATGATCACGTGATCGGGTTGCGCCTGCTCCACCAGGGCGCGGTCCACCCGGGTATTGCGCACCAAGCGCACACCGGCCAGCGTCATTTCACGTTGCAGGTTGGTGCTGGCACCGCCGAACTCACTGCGCCGTGGCAGCAACTGTGCCAGCAGCACTTGGCCGCCCAGTTGGCTGCCGGCTTCGTACAGCGTCACCTCATGCCCGCGTCGGGCCGCCACGGCCGCCGCTTTCATGCCGGCCGGGCCGCCACCGACCACCATCACGCGCTTGCGCTTCACGGCGGGTTGCAGATCAGAGAATTTCAGCTCGCGCCCGGTCTCGGGGTGCTGGATACAGGAGATCGGCAGTCCCTTGTGAAAGTGACCGATACACGCCTGGTTGCAGGCGATGCAGGCCCGCACATCTTCGGCGCGACCCGCCTGGGTCTTGGCCGGCATCAGCGGGTCGCAGATCAGCGCGCGGGTCATGCCGCATACGTCGGCCTGGCCGCGCGCCAGGATCAGTTCCGCTTCCTGGGGTTGATTGATGCGGCCTGTCACAAACAACGGAATCGACAGGCTGGCTTTGAAGCGTGCCGCTTCATCCGCCAGGTACGCCGCCGCGATCGCCATGGGCGGCACGATATGCACCGCTCCGCCCAGCGACGCAGAAGTGCCGGCGACGATATGCACGTAATCCAGGCGCTTTTGCAGGCTCTGCACCGCTTCCAGAGACTCGCTTTCGGTGAGCCCTTCGGCATCGCGCTCGTCAGCAGAAATGCGCAGGCCGATGATGAATTGCTCGTCAGTCACGGCCCGCACCGCCGTGATGATTTCTGTCAGAAAACGCAGCCGTTGTTCCAACTCGCCGTTGTAGCCATCGGTGCGTCGATTCACCCGTGGGTTGAGAAATTGCGCGGGCAGGTAACCGTGGCTCGCGACCACCTCCACACCGTCGATACCGGCCTGATACAGGCGCCTTGCCGCTGCCGCATAGCCTGCGACAATCTCGTCGATCATCGCCTGATCCAGCGCCCGGGGCATCACCCGGAACCGTTCATTGGGTACCCCTGACGCCGAGTACGCCACGGCCAGCAGACCGTCTGCCGACTCCATGATTTCCCGCCCGGGATGAAAGATCTGCGACAACACCAGGGTGTCGTGGGCATGACAGGTTTCGGCCAACTGGCGATAGCCCTCGATGCACTTGTCATCGGTGGCCATCAGCACATGGGAGGTGTAACGCGCGCTGTCATGCACCCCGGCGACCTGCAACACAATCAACCCGACACCACCTTCGGCGCGGGCGCGGTGATAGGCGATCAGCTGTGCGTTGACCTGGTTGTCCGTGGGCATGGAGGTGTCGTGCCCGCTGGACATGATGCGGTTTTTCAGGCGTTTTCCCCGCAGAGTCAAGGGCTCGAACAAGTGTGGGAAGGCATGGGGCTGCATGGTGTGAAGACTCCAGGCGCTGTTATTGTTATTTTTCTATAGGAGGCAAACGCCAGTAAAAAATCAACTTGTTTTTTTACTGGCGGCTGATTTAGCGTCGTCCCACCCACCCTGTGCCTGGAGAATAAAAATGACACGCTCCACCGAACAGCAACTGCGTGAAGAGCTTGCTGCGTGCTACCGGCTGATCGCGCACTTTCGCATGAGTGACCTGATCTTCACCCATATCTCGGTGCGTATTCCCGGCCCCGAACATCACTTCCTGATCAACCCTTACGGGCTGATGTTCGAGGAGATCACTGCGTCGAGCCTGGTGAAGATCGGCCTCGACGGGCGTGCGGTCGACGCTTCGCCCCATGCGGTCAACCCGGCGGGCTTTGTGATCCACAGTGCGATCCATGGCGCTCGCGAAGACGCCCAGTGTGTGTTGCACACCCACACCCGAGCGGGCTGCGCGGTGGCGGCGCTGGAGTGCGGGTTGCTCCCGGTCAACCAGATATCCATGGAGTTCTACGGCAAGGTGGCCTACCACGATTACGAAGGCGTGGCCCTGGACATGGACGAGCAACAACGCCTGGTGGCGGACCTGGGCGACAAGCCGGTACTGATGCTGCGCAACCACGGTTTGCTGACGGTGGGCGAGACCGTCAGCCAGGCGTTCTTGCGCATGTACTACCTGGAAAAAGCCTGTGATATCCAGATCGCCGCCCAGGCCTGTGGCCCGCTGGTACTGCCGTCGCCACAGGTTTGCGCCCACACCGAGCGGCAGTTCAACGACCCGGGCAGGCCGCAGGAGGAGGGCCAACTGGTGGACCTGGATGCCATGCAATTGGCGTGGGCGGCCTTGTTGCGGCTGCTGGATCGGGTGTCGCCGGGGTACCGCGACTGATGTAGAGTCGTCTGGCCGATTCACTCTCAGGAACCGCCGTATGACCCAGGAATCCCGTTTTTCCCGGATGGAGCCGGAATTGCGCAAGGCCAATCTGGTCCAGGCGACGCTCACCTGTCTCAAGCGCGACGGTTTCCAGGGCGCCTCGATCCGCAAGATCAGCGCCGAAGCCGGCGTGTCGGTAGGCCTGATCAGCCACCATTACTCGGGCAAGGACGAGCTGGTGGCTGAGGCCTATCGCACCATCACCGACCAGGTCATGGGCCTGCTGCGCGAGACCATGGCCAAGGCGCCGCCGAACCCTCGCGAGCGTTTGTCGGCGCTGTTTCGCGGCTCGTTTTCCGCCGAATTGCTTGATCCGCACCTGCTGGACGCCTGGCTGGTGTTCTGGGGCGCGGTCAAGACGGCGCCCGCGATCAACCTGGCCCACGAGCATTCCTACGGCGAGTACCGCACCATCATGCGCTCGGCCCTGACCGATATGGCCCGGGAGGAGGGCTGGCAGCACTTCGACGCCGATCTGGCCGCCATTGGCTTGAGCGCATTGCTTGACGGGCTGTGGCTGGAGTCTGGATTGAACCCCGGCACCTTCACCCCGGAACAGGGCATTCAGATCTGCGAAGCCTGGGTCGACGGCCTGCAAACCGGCGGGCGCCAGCGCTATCAACTCAAGGCCTGAGCCTTGTCCCGCCGCTCCGGACGCAAGGTCCGGGGCGGCTTTTTTTTGCCTCTGAAAATATTTGCAGTTTGCCGATTGCCTCCTTGCTGAACACTCGTTTAGTATCGCCCCATGTCGCACCCCTCAAGCCAAATAAAATAATTCGAGGAAGCCATGACTACCGATTCGCCCGTGCTCACCCAGGTGCAAGCAGGCGTTGCCTGGATCACGCTCAACCGTGGTCCTCAGCGCAATGCGCTGGATATTCCCACCCTGACGTATCTGCATGCCTTGCTGGAAGCGATCAACATCGATTCCAGCGTGCGGGTGGTGGTGTTGACCGGCAGCGGTCGCAGCTTTTGCGCCGGCGCCGACCTGGCCGAATGGGCCGACGCTGAAGCCCGCGGCGCCCTCGAAACCTACGGCTGGACCGAAACCGCCCACGCCCTGATGACCCGCCTGCACAGCCTCGACAAACCGACGATTGCCGCGATCAACGGCACCGCCGTCGGCGCCGGCATGGACCTGACCCTGTGCTGCGACTTGCGCATCGCGGCCCAATCGGCACGCTTCAAGGCCGGCTATACCAGCATGGCCTACTCGCCGGACGCCGGTGCCAGTTGGCACTTGCCGCGCCTGATCGGCAGCGAGCAAGCCAAGCGCCTGCTGTTCCTCGACGAACTGTGGAGCGCCGACCGCGCCCTGGCCGCCGGACTGGTCGGCGAAGTGGTCGCGGACGATCAACTTCACGCCCACACCTCCGAGCTCGCCGCACGCCTGGCCAGCGGCCCGACCTTTGCGTTTGCCCAGACCAAAACCCTGATCCGCGAGGGAGCCGACCGCAGCCTGCCCGAGCAATTGCAGGCCGAACTGGCCGCCGGACTGCTGTGTGGACGCAGCGCCGACGGCGCCGAGGCCCTGCGCGCGTCGGTGGAAAAGCGCGCACCGAACTTCCGCGGCGAATAACAACAAACACCCCCGAACGATCGACAGGTAGCGCCATGAATTTCCAACTGAGCCAAGAACAAGACATGTTGGTGGACGCGGTACGCAGTTTCGTTGCCAAGGAACTGCTGCCCCACGAGGAGGCGGTGGACCGTGCCGATGAGGTTTCCCCGGAGCTTGCTGCACAGATTCGCGACAAGGCTATCGCTGCCGGTTTCTATGCCTTCAACATGCCGGAGGAAGTCGGCGGCGGCGGGCTGGACTATCTGTCCCAGGCGCTGATCGAGCGGGAGCTGTCCAAGGTGTCGTGGGCGCTGCATGTGTTTGTCGCACGTCCGTCGAAAATCCTGATGGCCTGCACTGGTGCGCAGATTGGCGACTACCTGCTGCCCTGTGTCCAGGGCAAGAAAATCGACTGTTTTGCCCTGACCGAACCGGGCGCGGGCTCGGACGCCAACGCGATCAAGACCCGTGCCGTACGCAGTGGCGATGACTTCGTGATCAACGGCAGCAAGCACTTTATCAGTCACGCCGGGCATGCCGATTTCGCCATTGTGTTCGCCGTCACCGACACCTATGAACACAACGGTCGGCAGCGCAATGCAGTGACTTCGTTCCTAGTGGACCGTGGCACGCCGGGCATGACCATTCGCCGGGGTCCCAAGTGCGTGAGCAACCGGGGTTATCACACCTACGAAATATTCTTCGACGACTGCCGCGTGCCGGCCTCCAAGGTGCTGGGCGAAGTGGGCAAGGGCTGGGAAGTCGCCAACGCCTGGCTCACCGCGGGCCGCGTGATGGTGGCTGCCAACTGCGTGGGTCAGGCCCAGCGTGCGTTGGATGTATCGCTGCAATGGGCGGCGGACCGCAAACAATTCGGTCAACCGATCGGTACCTACCAGGGCGTGAGCTTCAAGCTGGCCGACATGGCCACGCAGATTCGCGCCGCCGAGTTGTTGACCCTGCACACCGCCTGGAAGATGGACCAGGGCAGCATGACCGATGGCGAGGCCGGCATGGCCAAGCTGTTTGCCAGCGAAACCCTGGGCAAGGTGGCCGATGAAGCCGTGCAGATTTTCGGCGGCATGGGCCTGATGGACGAAGGTCCGGTGGAGCGCATCTGGCGCAACGCGCGGATCGAACGGATCTGGGAAGGCACCTCGGAAATCCAGCGCCATATCATCGCCCGCGAACTGCTGCGGCCGCTGCTGCGCTGAGCGGCGAGGAGAGCTTATGTCCCAGGCAATTCGCGATAATCTCAAGCGCCTGCTGGCGCCCCGGCACCTGGCCTTCGTGGGTGGGCGCAGCATGGCCCGCGCACTCAAGCGCTGTGCCGAGGGCGGGTTTACCGGGCCGATGTGGCTGGTCAATCCCCAGCATGACAGCCTCGATGGCATTCCTTGTGTGCGCCGTGTCGCCGACCTGCCGTGCGGGCCGGACGCAGTATTCATCGCCACCAACCGTGAACTGACCCTGACCTGTGTCGCCGAGCTGGCGGCCATCGGCACCGGTGGCGCCATCTGTTACGCCTCGGGGTTTGCCGAAACCGGGGCCAGCGGCGCAGCCCTGCAACAGCAACTGCTGAAGGCTGCTGGCGACATGGCCTTGCTCGGCCCCAACTGCTACGGCCTGCTGGATTACCTGCACAGCGCGGCATTGTGGCCGGTGGCCCATGGTGGCAAGGCGGTCGAGAAGGGCGTGGCGGTGCTGACCCAGAGCGGCAACTTCGCCTACAACCTGTCCATGAGCGACCGCTCGCTGCCGGTGGCCTACATGGCCTCGGTGGGCAACCAGGCGCAATTGGGCGTGGCCGAGTTGATGGACGTGTTGCTCGACGAACCGCGTGTCACGGCCATCGGTTTGCACTTGGAAGGCTTGAAAAACGTGCCGGGGTTTGCCCGCGCTGCCCACAAGGCGCTGGAAAAAGGCATCCCGATCATCGCGTTGAAAACCGGCGTGTCGCAGATCGGCGCCGAGTTGGCCTTGAGTCATACCAGTTCGCTGTCCGGCTCCGATGCGCTTTACGACAGTCTGTTTGCACGGCTGGGCGTGATCCGGGTGAGCGGGCCGGTGAGCTTCGTCGAAACCCTCAAGGCCGCCGCCTGTGGCAACCTGCCGGCGGGCAATCGTTTGGTGGCCTTGGCTTGCTCGGGCGGTGATGCGGGCTTGATCGCCGACTATGCCGAGCGCAATCAGCTGGCCTTGCCCAAACTGGATGACGGCCAGCGTGGCGAGTTGGCGCAGGTGCTGCCCAGCTACGCCAACCTGGTCAACCCGCTGGACTTCACCACAGCCATCTGGGGCGACCGCGACGCCCTCGACCGCATGCTCGACACTGCCCTGCGCACCCCTGCCGATGCGGCCATGCTGGTGCTGGACTACCCGGCGGAATTTACCGGTGAACGCAAGGAGTGCGACCTGCTCCTGGAGCTGTTCTGCCACGCTCTGCGTCGCCACGGCAAGAGCGGTTTCGTCACCTCGGCGTTCCCCGAATTGCTGCCGGCTCACGCCCGTGAGCGTTTGCACGCCCAGGGCATTGCCGCGCTGCAAGGCGTGGAAGATGCGTTGGCGGCCTGGGGGCGGATCGCCGACTATCAACACCAGCGTCGCACCCTGCTGGAACGCGGTGAGTCGATCCTCGAACCGCTGTGCCCACCCGCGCTTCAGGGGGGAGGGCTGGCGCTGGATGAGTGGGCATCCAAACAAGCCTTGCGTGCCTTCGGCCTGACCACGCCGGCTGCCATGTTGAGTACGCCGGAGCGCGCCGTGGCCGACGCACGACAGCTGGGTTACCCGCTGGTGCTCAAGGCGGTCAGCGCCCAGTTGCCCCACAAGACCGAAGCCGGTGCCGTGGCACTGAACCTCAAGGACGGTATCGCGTTGACCAGTGCCCTGGCGCTGATGCGCGAGCGGATCGGCGCCTACGCGCCGACGGTGGCGTTTGATCAACTGCTGCTGGAGTCCATGGCCGCGCCGCCGTTGGCCGAGTTGATCGTGGGCATCAAGCGCGAGAATGATTTTGGCCTGGCGCTGGTGATCGGCGCGGGCGGCATCCTGGTGGAACTGCTCAAGGACAGCCGCAGCCTGCTGCTGCCGACCACCGACGATGCGATCCGCAATGCCTTGCTCAGCCTGCGCAGTGCTGCGTTGTTGCAAGGGTTTCGCGGGCGTGAGGCGGCGGACATGGACGCACTGGTGGCCGCCGTGCGTGCGGTGGCCGACTATGCCTGCGCCAATGCCGGACAGTTGCTGGAACTGGATGTGAACCCACTGTTGGTCAATGCCCGGGGCGCCATGGCGGTCGATGCATTGATCCGCCTAGGAGATGAACATGCACGATAACGTGATGACCGGCGGCCAGGCCCTGGTGAAATTGCTGGCCAACTATGGCGTGGATACGGTGTTCGGCATCCCCGGGGTACATACCCTGGAGCTGTATCGCGGTTTGCCCGGCAGCGGCATTCGCCACGTGCTGACGCGCCATGAACAGGGCGCCGGTTTCATGGCCGATGGTTATGCGCGGGTCAGCGGCAAGCCGGGGGTGTGCTTTGTGATCACCGGGCCCGGCGTGACGAATGCAGCCACCGCCATCGGCCAGGCCTACGCCGACTCGGTCCCGCTGCTGGTGATCTCCAGCGTCAATAGCACCGCCAGCCTTGGCAAGGGCTGGGGCATCCTGCATGAAACCCAGGACCAGCGGGCGATCACCGCGCCCATCACGGCCTTCTCGGCGGTGGCACTCAGCACCGGGGACCTGCCCGAGCTGGTCGCCCGCGCCTACGCGGTGTTCGACAGCGAGCGGCCAAGGCCGGTGCATATCTCGGTGCCGCTGGACGTGTTGGCCGCGCCGGTTGAGCGGGATTGGAGCCATGAGGTGGTGCGCCGTCCGGGGCGCGGGCTGCCGGCGCAGGAAGCATTGGAGCAGGCGGCGGCCAGGCTCGCGGCGGCCAAGCGCCCGATGATCATTGCCGGCGGCGGCGCACTGGACGCGGGCGAGGCGTTGCAACGCTTGAGCACCGTACTGGCGGCGCCGTTTTTCACCAGCGTGGCTGGCAAGGGCCTGTTGCCCATCGACGATCCGCTGAATGCCGGTTCTACCCTGTGCGTCGAGCCGGGCTGGCAGTTGATCAGCGAGGCGGATGTGGTGTTGGCGGTCGGCACGGAAATGGCCGACACCGATTACTGGCGCGAGCGTTTGCCACTCAGCGGTGAATTGCTGCGGGTGGATATCGACCCGCGCAAATTCAATGATTTCTATCCTTGCAGCGTGGCCCTGCGCGGCGATGCCCGACAAACGTTGCTGGCGTTGCTGCAACGCCTGCCGTCAACGCCACGCAATGCGGACGCTGCCGTAGCCAGCGTCGCGGGCTTGCGCCAGGCGGTTCGGCAGGGGCACGGCCCGTTGCAGTCGATCCACCAAGCCATTCTCGAGCGCATCGAGGCCGAATTGCCGGCCAATGCCGTGATCAGCAGCGACATGACCCAACTGGCCTACACCGGCAATTATGCTTACCGCAGCCGGGCCCCGCGCAGCTGGCTGCACCCTACGGGCTACGGCACCCTGGGCTACGGTTTGCCGGCGGGCATCGGCGCCAAGTTCGGCGCGCCGCAACGGCCAGGGCTGGTGCTGGTGGGGGACGGTGGGTTTCTCTACACCGCCCAGGAACTGGCCACGGCGGTGGAAGAACTGGACAGCCCGTTGGTGGTGCTGTTGTGGAACAACGATGCCCTCGGCCAGATTCGTGATGACATGCTCAACCTGGACATCGAGCCCATCGGCGTATTGCCGCGCAACCCGGACTTCGCCCTGTTCGCCCAGGCGTTCGGTTGCACCGTGAACCAGCCACAGAACCTGGACGAATTGCAGACGGACTTGCGCAACGGTTTCAAACGCAATGGCGTGACCCTGATCGAGCTGAAGCATGCCTATGCCTGTTGATCTTTAGAGGAGCAAGACCATGAGCGAAAACAACAACAAAATGACTCAAGCGATGCACCGACGGGACTTCCTCAAACACAGCGCCGTGGCCGGCGCGGTGGCGGCGGCGTTCTCCATGGGCCTGCCGTTGCACGCCTTCGCCGAAGAGGCAGCGCCCAAAGCCGGTGGTGTGCTGCGTCTGGGTCTGGCCGGCGGCAGCACCACCGACTCCCGCGACCCGGGTTCCTGGGTCGATACCTTCACCTTCGTCGGCTTCTCGGCGGTCTACAACACCCTCACTGAAATCGCCGTGGACGGCAGTGCGATTCCCGAACTGGCCGAGCGTTTCGAGTCCACACCTGATGCGCGGGTGTGGACCTTCCACCTGCGCCCGGGCGTGACCTTTCACAACGGCAAAAGCCTTACTGCCGAAGATGTGGTGGTCTCGATCAACCATCACCTGGACGCCAAGTCGACCTCGGCGGCCAAGACCGTGCTGGGCGATGTGGCCAGTGTCAGCGCCAAAGGCACGGACGCGGTGGTGTTCGAGCTGCACTCGGGCAATGCCGACTTCGCCTATGTGGTTGCCGATTACCACTTGGTGATCATGCCCGCCAAGGACGGTGCCGCCGACTGGCAGGCCGGCGTGGGCACCAGCGGCTATCGCCTGAAAAGCTTCGAACCCGGTGTGCGCATGGACCTGGAGCGCAACCCCGATTACTGGAAGCCCGGCCGTGCGCATTTCGCCAGTGCCGAGCTGCTGGCCATCGCCGACGGCGCTGCGCGCGTCAATGCGTTGGTCACCGGGCAAGTGGATGTGATCAACAAGGTCGACCTGAAAACCGTGGCCTTGCTCAAGCGCAACCCCAACCTTGTGATCGAGGAAACCAAGGGTGCCCAGCACTACACCTTCCCGATGCTGTGCGACAGCAACGAGTTCAAGAACAACGACATTCGCCTGGCGATGAAGCACGCGATCAACCGCGAAACCCTGCTGGCGTCGGTGCTGCACGGCTACGGTCTGGTGGGCAACGACCACCCGATCCAGCCCGGCAGCCGTTTCATCAATGCCAGCCTCGAGCAGCGTGCCTACGACCCGGACAAGTCGCGTTTCTACCTGCGCAAGGCCGGGGTGGAATCGCTCAAGGTGCGTCTGCAAGCGTCCGATGCGGCGTACACCGGCGCAGTGGATGCTTCGGTGTTGTTCAAGGAGCAGGCGCGCCAGGCGGGCATCGATATCGATGTGGTGCGCGAACCGGCGGACGGATTCTTTTCCAACGTATGGATGAAGCAGCCATTCACCACCTCGTTCTGGTACAGCAGCCTCACCGCCGACCGCATGTTCAGCATCGGCTATGCCAAGGGCGCGGCCTGGAACGAAACCCATTGGGACAACCCGCGCTTCAACCAACTGCTCAACGCCGCCCGTGGCGAGATGAACGCGCCATTGCGTCAAGAGATGTACAACGAAATGCAGGCCCTGTGCCGGGATGACGGCGGGGCGATCGTGCCGTTGTTCGCCAGCTCGGTGGCGGCGCGTTCGAACCGGGTGGCCCATGGCGCGCAGACGGCGCCTTACGGTGAGTTGGATGGCTTGCGGTTGATTGAGCGGTGGTGGCAGGCCTAGAGATTCCCCCAGCCAATGAATATCCAATGTGGGAGCTGGCTTGCCTGCGATGAGGTCCGCCCATTCGCTGCAATCCTTCAGGCCGCCATCGCAGGCAAGCCAGCTCCCACATTAGATGGGTGCAGTCTCGACGAGCCTATTCACCTCATGAGAATCGTCCATGAATAGCCTGTTTAAATTAATCCTCCAACGCCTGGCGCTCAGCCTGCTGTCGCTGTTCGCCGTCTCGGTGATTATCTTCCTGGCCGTGGGCATGCTGCCCGGCGATATCGCCCAGGCCATGCTCGGCCAGTCGGCCACGCCGGAAACCGTCGCAGCGTTCCGTGCACAACTGGGCCTGGACCTGCCGCCGTTCACGCGTTTTGCACAATGGTTGCTGCGCCTGTTGCAGGGCGATCTGGGCGCGTCGCTCGCCAACCAGCGACCCATTGCCGAACTGATCGGCGCACGGTTGGGCAACACCTTGAGCTTGGCGGCACTGGCTGCGCTGGTCTCGGTGCCGACGGCGCTGGTGCTTGGGATGCTGGCGGCGTTGTATCGCAACAGCTGGTTCGATCGCCTGCTCAATACCTCGGCGTTGAGTGCGGTGTCGTTTCCGGAGTTCTTTGTCGCCTACCTGCTGATCCTGGTGTTTTCGGTGAAGCTGGGCTGGTTCCCGAGCCTGTCGAACCTGGCGCCGGATGCCTCGTTCGGCACGATCCTGGAGCGCTCGGTGCTGCCGGTGGCGACCCTGAGCCTGGTGGTGATCGCGCAGATGATGCGCATGACCCGCGCCTCCCTGATCAACCTGCTGGCCAGCCCGTACATCGAGATGGCACGGCTCAAGGGCATCCGCCAGTCGCGGATCATCTGGAAGCACACCTTGCCCAACGCACTGGCGCCCATCGTCAACGTGATCGCACTGAACCTGGCGTACCTGGTAGTGGGGGTGGTGGTGGTCGAGGTGGTGTTCGTCTACCCGGGGCTGGGCCAGTTGCTGGTGGACTCGGTGTCCAAGCGCGACATCCCTGTGGTGCAGGCGTGCAGCCTGATCTTTGCCGCCACCTACATCCTGCTCAATACCGGGGCGGACGTGTTGTCCATCGCCAGCAACCCACGCCTGATGCATCCGAAGGGGTAGCCCATGAACCTGCTGACTTCACTGGTCCGGGCGCCGTTGAGCGCCAAGTTCGGCCTGCTGATCATTGTGTTGTACATCGCGGTGGCGGTGTTTGCGCCGCTGCTGGCGCCCTATGGCGAAACCCAGGTGGTGGGCGAAGGGTTCGCGCCGTGGAGCGGCCAGTTCCTGCTCGGCACCGATAACCTGGGGCGGGATATGTTCAGCCGTTTGGTCTACGGCGCGCGCAACACCCTGGGCATTGCGTTCCTGACGACCACGCTGGCGTTTTTGCTGGGCGGCTTGAGCGGGCTGATCGCGGCGATCAAGGGCGGCTGGATCGACCAGGGATTGTCGCGGGTGGTGGACATTCTGATGGCGATCCCACAGCTGATTTTCGCCTTGCTGATCCTGAGCGTGGTGGGCACCAATGCGACGTCGCTGGTGCTGGTGATCGCGTTGCTGGACTCCACGCGGGTGTTTCGCCTGGCCCGCGCGGTGGCGATGACCGTGGTGGTGCAGGACTTCGTCGAGGCCGCCCGCCTGCGCGGTGAAGGGTTGTGGTGGCTGGTCACTCGCGAGGTATTGCCCAATGCCGCTGCGCCGCTGATTGCCGAATTCGGCCTGCGCTTCTGCTTTGTGTTCCTGTTTATCAGTGCGCTGTCGTTCCTGGGCCTGGGGATTCAACCGCCCACCGCCGACTGGGGCAGCATGGTGCGCGACAATGCCGTACTGATCACCTTCGGCGATATCAGCCCGCTGTTGCCGGCCCTGGCGGTGGCGTTGATCACCGTCAGCGTGAATTTTGTCGTCGACTGGATGCTGCACAAATCCAGCGGCCTGAAGGAGTGTTGAGGATGGACAAGCCGTTGCTGGAAATCCGCAACCTGCAAATCGAAGGGCACTACGAAGATGCCTGGCATCCACTGATCAAGGGCATCGACCTGACCTTGCAGCGCGGTGAAGTGCTGGGGTTGATCGGCGAGTCCGGGGCGGGTAAATCCACCCTGGGTCTGGCAGCCATGGGTTATGCGCGGGATGGTTGCCGCATTGTCGGTGGCTCGGTGTGTTTCGATGGCATCCCGTTGCTGCAAGCGCGGCCCGACACCCTGCGCAAATTGCGGGGGCTGCGGATTGCGTACGTGGCGCAAAGTGCGGCGGCGTCGTTCAACCCGGCGCATCGTCTGATCGACCAGCATGTGGAGACGGCGGTGATCAACGGCGGTATCGACCGCGCCCAGGCCGAGCGCGAGGCGGTGGAACTGTACCGTGTGTTGCGCTTGCCCAACCCGGAGAGCATCGGCCAGCGTTACCCCCATCAAGTCTCGGGCGGGCAGTTGCAGCGGGTGATGACCGCGATGGCCATGGCGTGTCACCCGGACCTGATCATCTTCGACGAACCCACCACGGCGCTGGACGTCACCACCCAGATCGAAGTGCTGGCGGCGATCCGTGACGCGGTGAAAACCTATGGCAGCGCCGCGCTGTACATCAGCCATGACCTGGCGGTGGTCGCGCAGATGGCCGACCGCATCATGGTGCTGCGCCACGGCAAACTGGTGGAAGAGGCCGATACCCGCAGCATGCTCAGCCAGCCGCAGCAGGACTACACCAAGTCGTTGTGGGCCGTGCGCAGTTTTCGCACCGAGCCCAAGGCGTGTCCGGTGCAGGACGTGCCGCTGCTGGAAGTGCGCCAGGTCAGCGCCAGTTACGGGCACCAGCCGGTGCTGCATGACGTGTCGATGAAGCTCTATCGCGGCCAGACCCTGGCGGTGATTGGCGAGTCGGGCAGTGGCAAGAGCTCCACCGCGCGGCTGATCACCGGGCTGCTGCCGGCTACCGCCGGGCAGGTGCTGTATGACGGCGAGGCGCTGCCGGTGGATTTTCGCCGACGCAGCAAGGAACAGTTGCGACGGGTCCAGATGATCTACCAGATTCCGGACACCGCGCTGAACCCGCGCCAGCGCATCGTCGACATCATTGGTCGGCCACTCACGTTCTACCTGGGGCTCAAGGGCAAGGCCCTGCGCGCCCGCGTTGCCGAGCTGCTGGAGATGATCGAGCTGGACCCGGCGGTTTACATGGAGCGTCAGCCGCGCGAGCTGTCCGGTGGACAGAAGCAGCGCATCTGCATCGCCCGCGCCCTGGCGGCGGAGCCGCAACTGATCATCTGCGACGAAGTCACCTCGGCCCTCGATCAACTGGTGGCCGAGGGCGTGTTGAAGCTGCTCAACCGCATCCAGCAGCAACTGGGCGTGGCCTACCTGTTCATCACCCATGACGTGGCCACCGTGCGCGCGATTGCCGACGAGGTGGTGGTGATGCAGCGGGGCAGGGTGGTGGACCAGGGCAGCCGCAGCGCGATTTTCACCCCGCCGTACCAGGACTACACCGGCCTGTTGTTTTCATCGGAACCGGAAATGGACCCGGACTGGCTCGATCATTTGCTGGCCCGACGGGCCGCACCCACTGCTTGAGGCATCCACATGAAAGTTTTGATCGTTCACGCCCATCCTGAGCCGCAGTCGTTTACGGCAGCGTTGCGCGACCAGGCCGTGGCCACGCTGGAAAGCCAGGGGCATCAGGTACAGGTCAGTGACCTGTACGCCATGCAATGGAACCCGGTGGCGTCGGCTTCGGACTTTTCCACGCGGGAGAACCCCGACTACCTGGTGTATGCGCTGGAGCAGCGCCTGGGCGTGAAAAAACAGTCGATTGCCACGGATATCCAGTCCGAATTGGACAAGCTGCTATGGGCGGACTTGCTGATCCTCAACTTCCCGATCTTCTGGTTCTCGGCGCCGGCGATGCTCAAGGGCTGGATCGACCGCGTGCTGGTGTCGGGGGTGTGTTATGGCGGCAAGCGCTTTTATGACCAGGGTGGTTTGGCGGGCAAGCGGGCGATGGTCACCGTGACCCTTGGCGGGCGCGAGCATATGTTTGGCGAAGGCGCGATCCACGGCCCGTTGGAGGACATGCTGCGGCCGATTCTGCGCGGCACGCTGGCGTATGTCGGGTTCGAGGTGCTGAAGCCGTTCGTGGCGTGGCATGTGCCGTATATCAGTGCCGAGGCTCGGCAGGATTTTCTGGTGGGGTATGAGCAGCGACTGCAAGGGCTGGCGGATGAGCAGCCCCTGGTGTTTCCAAAGCTTGAGCAGTTTGATGAGGCGCTGTATCCCTTATCCTGAGTCGAATGCAGTTCAAATGTGGGAGCGGGCTTGCTCGCGAAAGCGGTGGATCAGTCAGAGCAT
>NZ_JBSVVZ010000068.1:0-37381 GCF_054071875.1 Pseudomonas sp. SDO524_S393
GCTTACTGAAAGACCGCTTTCGCGAGCAAGCCCGCTCCCACACTGACGGTGTCCGGCTGGAGGTTGCATAACGCCCGTCCATTCGATCAGTTTCTTGCAAGTTGCACGGCCCTAGGAAGTTCAAGTTATTTAAGTAATTGAAATATATCGCTATTTAATTTTCTGGTGACTGGCACGTCGACTGCACTGTCCCTTCCGAGACATGTAACACCATTTTTCACGCCTGGAGCGAAATAACAATGATCACATCCTCATCCACGCTGCAAGAGTCGAGCGCGCTCTCCGGGGTTTCCTGGGGGGCGATTTTTGCCGGGGCCGCCGCGGCGGCTGCACTGTCCTTGATCCTGGTGTTGCTGGGCGTCGGCCTGGGCTTTTCGGCGGTGTCGCCGTGGGCCAACGACGGCATCAGCGCCAAGGGGCTGGGCATTTCCACGGTTGTGTGGCTGGCCTTCACCCAGATCGTCGCTTCGGGCCTGGGCGGTTACATCGCCGGCCGGCTACGGGTGAAATGGGCGAATATGCACGGTGATGAGGTGTATTTTCGCGACACCGCCCATGGCTTCCTGGCCTGGGCCGTCGCAACCCTGATCACGGCGATGCTGGTCGTTGGCTCGGTCAGCAGCGTGATTGGCGGCGGGGTACAGGCCGGTGCCAGCGTGGCATCCGGCGTGGCCCAGGCTGCCGGCAGCGCGGCGCAGGGTGTTAAAGGCGATGACTTCGGCTATTACGTCGACAGCCTGTTTCGCGATGACCGTCCGGCGGCGGTGAGTGACGACGCTGCCCACGCCGTGGTCGCGCGTATCTTCACCCGCACCCTGGCCAACGACGGCCAACTGGCGCCTGAAGACCGTGCCTACCTGGCCCAGTTGATCAGCCAGCGGACCAACCTCAGCCAGGCCGATGCCGAAGCCCGTATCGACAAAGTCTATGGCGATGCCCGCAAAGCTGTCGAAGACGCCAAGCTCAAGGCCAAGCAAGCCGCGGACAGCGCCGCCAAGGTGGCGGCCTACACCTCGCTGTGGACCTTCATCGCCTTGCTGATCGGCGCCTTCTTCGCCAGCTTCGCCGCGACCTTCGGCGGTCGCCGCCGCGATGCGGTGGTGTATGTCGACACCGAACACTACGTCCGTTAATTCAAGGAGAACATCATGCGCTCATTACTGCTGTGGTTCCTCGGGGTGCCGATTCCGGTGATCATCCTGATCGCGATTTTCATGCACTGATTGCTGCGCCAGCCGAGCCGCACCTGTCACAACAGGTGCGGCTTTTTTATGGGGTGTGGAGGAGACCTGTCAAAGTTGACAGTAGACGCCTGATGTTCGGCTGAATAGGGTGAGGTTCATCCCTTTTTTCGGAGATCAGGAGCATGCCCCAGACAACCGGAAGCCTGAGCGCGCAAATCATCAACCAGCAAGTGATACCGCCTGACCATCCCTTTGTTGGGGATGCTGACGAAATGTTGATGTACTTGCGCGGCGGTGCATTGCATATCAGTGCGACCCAAAGATTGGGTTCCAACGTCAATCAGTTCAACGGCGTCGATCTTCGTATTCCGAATATTATCCAGGATGGTGTGGTCCGCACTTACACGCTTCCTGACGATGCAGAAGGGGTCTATTGGGCCCATGAACAAGGGGGCGTTACCCCCTATTCAGCGGTGAAAGGAAGCATCAAGGTGTCGCTTGATTCCCGTGGACACCTGGCGGGGGAATTCAGCTTTTCCGCGACGAATGGCAGCCGGTCCGTACAAGTAAGCCAAGGGGCCATCGACTTGGTTGGTTTGATGACCCGCCGTGAATCCGTACCTGTCGCAGATCCCGTCGCTACTGGCTGGATGCGCGGCACCGTGCCGGGCGGGCCAATGCCAACCCCCGCTTTTGAAGCCACTCAAGTGAGCCTCCGAAAGGTGGTCGAGGTGAATGAATACCATGAAGTTGTGGGGCGACAGTTCGATGATTTTCCTCCTGTTCAGAATCTGATTCTGATTGTGGTGAACACAACGGCCTCGGGCCCGACTTTCGATCTGGCGACCACCCAGGATGTGAGGGTCGCATTTGGCCGAGTGGACACCTTTGGCTTTGCGTATGCCATCAGCGGGACCCTTAGCTTCACTTCGATGCCTGACACCGGGCACGCGGTGGGCACGGTCGACTGCCAAGTGCAAAGAAACCAGGAACCGCCTTTTTCCGTACGCGTTTCCTTTGATATCCGTTGATCGCTAACCGCGATGACGTATTCGTCATCGCCCAACGCCCTCAAACCCCTGGACTCAGCCGACCGGGTAATCTTCTGCGGCTGAGTTCTCACGCAATTGTTAATGGCGGCTTAACCCGGCCTTGGCTAGACTCGCGCCCCATGAGCCGCCTGATGCGTTTGATCCTGGTCCTGCTGTTGAGCCTCTCGCTTCCCTTGACCGGGATGGCGGGAGTGCCGTCGAGCACCGAACCCTGCCCGATGAAAATGTCGGACATGCAGGTGATGACCGACATGAGCCCGGACTGCTGCCAGGACGGCGCTGATCACGGCAAGGCCTGCAAGCCCGGGCAGGAGTGCAAGACCGGCGGCCTGCTGCAACTCTCCCTGGCGGCGCTCAAGGCGCCACCGCCCCCCGCCCATCCGCTGCTCGCCCGCGCCACCACTGAATTCATCCCCGACCGCACGCCGTCCGGCGTCTGGCGCCCACCCCGTTCCTGATTGCTGTTGCACCTGAAGACTCATCCCCGCATCGGGATGACTTGGCTGTGGGCCGCCTGACGCGGCGCACAGCGCAACGGAACAGGACTTTTCAACATGAATGCCTTCTACCTGCGCGCCCTGGTGATGGGCGTGCTGGCGTGGCCGGCGTTGGCGCGTGCGCTGACCCTGGACGACGCCCTGCGCCTGGCGCAACACAACGCACCGTCGCTCGCGGCGGAATCGGCCAAATTGCTCGCCGCGACCCAGTCGGCGATCCCGGCCGGTGAATTGCCCGATCCGAAACTGGTGGTCGGGCTGCAGAACTTTCCCATTGGCGGGCCCAATCGCGGCACGTTGTATGGCGATGACATGACCGAGCAGATGATCGGTATCCAGCAACAAGTACCCAGTCGCGACAAGCGCCAGGCCCGGGTCGAGCTGGCCGCTGCCACGGTGGAGCGCACCGCAGCCGAGGCCCGTGTCGAGCGCCTGAATGTGCGCCAGGCCACGGCCCAGGCGTGGATTCGCGCTTATGCGGTAGAGCGTAAAGCGGCGCTGTTCAAGGATTTCTACCAGCAGAACCGCCTGCTGCAAGACAGCGTGCGCGCACAGCTGGCCGGTGGCCGTGGCCAGCCCGCCGATGCGGTCATTCCCAGGCAGGAAGCGGCGGAACTGGCCGGGCGTGAAGACGAGCTGACCCAGCAACGCGCCCAGGCCCGCGCGGCGCTCAAGCGCTGGATTGGCCCGGGCGCCGACGAAGCGCCCAGCGGCCAGTTTCCCACCTGGCCGATCGAAGGGCGTTACCGCCTGCACCAGCACCCCGAGCTGCAAGCGTTCGTACCGCGTACCCGCGAGGCTGAGGCGCGTCTGCGCGAAGCCAAGGCGCAGAAGACGTCGGACTGGAGCTGGGAGGTGGACTACCAGCACCGTGGTCGTGAGTACGGCGACATGGTCAGTCTGCAAGTGACGGTCGACCTGCCGATTTTTCCCGGTCGCCGGCAAAACCCGGGGATCGCCGCCAAGCAGGCTGAGCTGGATCAACTGGACGCCGAACGCGAAGCGGTCACCCGCGAGCATACCCAGCAACTGGAGGATGACCTGGCGCAGTACCAGCGCCTGGACCGCGCCGTCCAGCGCAGCCAGGACAGTCTGGTGCCGCTGGCCGAAGAAAAGGTCGCGCTGAGCCTGGCCGGTTATCGGGCCGGCAAGGGGGATCTGCTCACGCTGGTCAGCGCACGGCGTGAGCTGGTCGACGCCCGTTTCCAACAGATCGATGCCATCGAACAGCGCGCCCTGGTCGGCGCGCAGCTGTATTTCGCCTATGGAGAAACGTCCCATGATTAATCGAATCCTGGCATTGGCGCTGTTGGGCGCAGGCATGGGCGCCGGTTACTGGCTGGCGCAGACGCCGGCGCCGGTCGCCGCCGTGGCCGAGAAACCCGCGTTGTACTGGTATGACCCGATGTACCCGCAGCAACAGTTCGACAAACCCGGCAAGTCGCCTTTCATGGATATGCAGTTGGTGCCGCGCTATGCCGACAGTGCGGCGGACAATGCGACCGTGCAAGTCGACCCGCGTGTGGCGCAGAACCTTGGTGTGCGCCTGGCCACGGTGACACGGGGTGTGTTGGCGTCGACGCTGGAGGTGTCGGGCATCCTCGCCTTCAACGACCGTGACGTGGCCGTGGTGCAGGCCCGGGCCAATGGTTTTGTCGAGCGCGTGTATGACCGTGCGCCGGGGGATGTGCTCAAGGCCGGTGCGCCCTTGGTCGATCTGTTGATCCCCGAATGGGCAGCCGCTCAGGAGGAGTTCCTGGCCCTGCGCCGCAGCGCGGATGCCGGTTGGTTGGCAGCGGCACGCCAGCGTTTGCGCCTCAGCGGGATGCCTGCCGGGTTGATTGCGCACATTGAACGAAGCGGTCGTGTGCAAGCCGTGTGGACCGTCACCAGTCCAATCGGCGGCGTGGTGCAAACCCTCGACGTGCGCGAAGGTATGACGATGACGTCGGGGCAGACCCTGGCCCGCCTTAACGGCCTGGACCGCTTGTGGCTGCAGGTCGCCGTGCCGCAGGCCCAAGGCGCGGCATTGACCGTGGGGCAGACGGTTGAAAGCCGCTTCGTCGGGCTGCCGGGACAGGTCTTCAAGGGCAGCGTCACGGCGGTCCTGCCGACGATTGCCGGCGACAGTCGCACCCTCCAGGTTCGCGTCGAACTGCCCAACCCCGATGGCACGTTGCGTCCCGGCATGACGGCCCAGGTACGCCTGGCACACTCCACGGCGCAATCCGTGGTGCAGGTGCCCAGCGAAGCGTTGATCCGTACCGGCAAGCGCGTGCTGGTGATGGTGGCCGAGGCGGGTGGGCATTACCGACCGGTGGACGTCGAGGTCGGGGCCGAGAGCCAGGACATGACGGTTATCCGCAGTGGTTTGCAGGAGGGCCAGCAGGTGGTCGCGTCCGGGCAATTCCTGCTGGACTCTGAAGCCAGTCTGCGCGAGGTGGTGCAGCCATGATCGCCTCGTTGATTCGTTGGTCAGTCGCAAACCGTTTTCTGGTGGTGCTCGCCACCTTGTTTGTCACAGCCTGGGGCGTGTTTGCGCTGCAAAATACGCCGGTCGACGCACTGCCGGATTTGTCGGATGTGCAGGTGATCATCCGCACGCCTTACCCCGGGCAGGCGCCGCAGATCGTGGAGAACCAGGTCACGTATCCGCTGACCACCACCTTGCTTTCGGTGCCGGGTGCGAAGACCGTGCGCGGTTTTTCGTTCTTTGGCGACAGCTATGTGTATGTGCTTTTCGATGAGGGCACCGACCTGTACTGGGCGCGCTCGCGGGTGCTGGAGTCCCTCAGCCAGTTGCAGGGGCGTCTGCCCGCTGCGGCCAAGCCGGCGCTGGGCCCGGATGCCACCGGGGTCGGCTGGATCTACCAGTACGCGCTGGTGGACCGCAGCGGTCAGCACGACCTGGCGCAGTTGCGCGCGTTGCAGGACTGGTTCCTCAAGTTCGAACTCAAGACCCTGCCGAATGTGGCCGAAGTCGCCACCATCGGCGGCCAGGTCAAGCAGTACCAGGTGCAGCTCGATCCGCTGGCCCTGGCCAGTCGTGGCATTACCCAGGCGCAGGTCATGGACGCCATCGGCAAGGCCAATCAGGAAGCCGGTGGCTCGGTGCTGAACATGGGCGAGGCCGAGTACATGGTGCGCGCGTCCGGTTACCTGAAAACCCTCGATGATTTTCGCCGCATTCCCCTGCGACTCGATGCGGGCGATGTGCCCGTCACCCTGGGCGATGTGGCCACCGTGCAACTGGGGCCGGACCTGCGCCGGGGCGTCAGTGAGCTGGACGGCGAAGGCGAGGCGGTGGGCGGTGTGGTGATCCTGCGTAGCGGCAAGAATGCGCGGGCCGCCATCGCTGCCGTCAAGGCCCGGCTTGAGCAACTCAAAAGCAGCCTGCCGTCTGGGGTGCAAATCGTCACCACCTACGACCGTAGCCAACTCATCGACCGTGCCGTGGACAACCTCAGCCATAAACTGCTGGAGGAGTTTCTGGTGGTGGCGCTGGTGTGCGGGGTGTTCCTGTGGCATTTGCGCTCCTCGCTGGTGGCGATCATTTCGCTGCCGGTGGGGGTGTTGATCGCGTTTATCGTGATGCGCGCGCAGGGCATCAACGCCAATATCATGTCCCTGGGCGGTATCGCGATTGCCATTGGTGCCATGGTGGACGCGGCGGTGGTGATGATCGAAAACGCCCACAAGAAAATCGAGGCCTGGCACCACGCTCATCCGGGACGCGAACTCAAGGGCGATGAACACTGGAAGGTGATGACCGACGCGGCGGTGGAGGTGGGGCCGGCGCTGTTTTTCTGCCTGTTGATCATCACCCTGTCGTTTATCCCGGTGTTTACCTTGCAGGCGCAGGAAGGCCGGCTGTTCGGCCCGCTGGCTTACACCAAGACCTACGCCATGGCCGCCGCTGCCGGGTTATCTGTCACCCTGGTTCCGGTACTGATGGGCTACTGGATTCGCGGGCGCATCCCCGACGAGCAACGCAACCCGCTCAACCGCGGGCTGATCAGGCTCTATCGACCCGCATTGGCGGTGGTACTGCGCTGGCCGCGCCTGACCCTGTTCGTGGCGTTGCTGGTGATCGCCAGCGCGGTGTGGCCCGTCTCGAAGCTGGGCGGTGAGTTCCTGCCGGCGCTGGATGAGGGGGACTTGCTGTATATGCCCTCGGCGCTGCCGGGCCTGTCCACGCAAACGGCGGGGGAGCTGTTGCAACGCACCGACCGCCTGATCAAAACCGTGCCGGAAGTCGCCCATGTGTTCGGCAAGGCCGGCCGCGCCGAAACCGCCACCGACCCGGCGCCGCTGGAGATGTTCGAGACCACGATCTCGTTCAAGCCCCGTGACCAATGGCGCCCCGGCATGACCCCGGAGCAGTTGGTGAAGGAACTGGACCGCGTGGTACAGGTGCCCGGCTTGACCAATATCTGGATCCCGCCGATCCGCAATCGCATCGACATGCTCGCCACCGGGGTCAAAAGCCCGATTGGCGTGAAAGTCGCCGGCACCGGCCTGGCGCAGATCGATGCGGTGACCCAGGCGGTGGAAAAGGCGGCCAAAGGCGTGCCCGGCGTCAGTTCGGCGTTGGCCGAGCGCTTGACCGGCGGGCGTTACATCGATGTGGACATCGACCGTGCCGCTGCCGGGCAATACGGGCTGAATATCGCCGATGTGCAGTCGATCGTGTCCGGTGCCATCGGTGGAGAAACCCTTGGCGAAACCGTGGAGGGCCTGGCGCGCTTTCCCATCAGCCTGCGTTACGGCAAAGAATGGCGCGACTCGTTGACGGCCTTGAGCGACTTGCCGATCTACACGCCGTCGGGCCGTCAGATCACTCTCGGCACGGTGGCCAGGATCAGGATCAGTGACGGACCGCCCATGCTCAAGAGTGAAAACGCCCGGCCTTCCGGTTGGGTCTACATCGACGTACGCGACCGCGACCTGGCCTCGGTGGTGAAGGATTTGCGCGTGGCGATCAACCAGCAGGTGCACCTGCAACCGGGCATGAGCCTCAGCTATTCGGGGCAGTTCGAGTTTCTGGAACGGGCCAATGAACGGCTCAAGCAGGTGGTGCCGGCGACGTTGCTGATCATCTTCGTGTTGCTGTACCTGACCTTTCGCCGAGCGGATGAGGCACTGCTGATCCTGGCGACCTTGCCGTTCGCATTGACCGGGGGGGTGTGGCTGCTTTACGGGTTGGGTTTCAACCTGTCGGTGGCCACCGGGGTGGGGTTTATCGCGTTGGCCGGGGTGTCGGCGGAGTTCGGCGTGATCATGCTGCTGTACCTGAAGAACGCCTGGGCCGAACGCAACGACCATGAGCTGCTGCTGGCCATCACCGAAGGCGCGGTGCTGCGGGTACGGCCCAAGGCAATGACCGTGGCGGTGATCATTGCCGGGCTGTTGCCGATTCTGTTGGGTGGAGGCACTGGCAGCGAAGTCATGAGCCGCATCGCTGCGCCGATGATCGGCGGCATGCTGACGGCGCCGCTGTTGTCGCTGTTCGTGATCCCGGCGGCGTACTACCTGATGCGCCGGCCACGGCCTTAAATGCAATTCATGTAGTGAGCGGGCTTGCCCGCGCTGGGTGGCGAAGCCGCCCCAAACCCAGGCACCTCGGTCTTTCTGGTACACCGCGGTGACTCTGTTGGGGCTGCTTCGCACCCCAGCGCGGGCAAGCCCGCTCACTACAAAAGCGGTTTCAGTCCTCGAACCCGACCTGTTCGTGGATCTCGTCCACCTTCAACTCCAGGCGGTACGCCACCGCGATGAACAACGCCTGGCACAGGCACAGGGTGGCGCTCAGCGAGCGGAAGGCAAACGACGAGCCTTCATTCACCAGCAGCACCGCGTTCGCCCGCTTGGCCAGGGGCGACAGGTTGCTGTCGGTGATGATCAGGGTCTTGGCCTGGTGGTGTTGGGCAATACGCAGGCAGTGCTGGGTTTCCTTGCCGTAGGGCGTAAAGCTGATGGCGATTACCAGGTCGTTGGCACGCACGCTGCGCATCTGCTCGCGGTAGCTGCCGCCCAGGCCCGAGATCAGGTGGATGCGCTTGTTGGTGTGCTGCAGGTTGTAGACCAGGTAGTCGGCCACCGCGAAGGAGCGGCGCACGCCGACCACATAGATGTTGTCGGCGTTGACCACCAGGTCCACGGCTTTCTCGAACGCGGCGTCGTCCAGTTCCAGCCCCAGGCGCTCGATACCGGAGAGGGTGGCGTTGACGCATTCGCGGGCCAGGTCACCGCCGCTGGCTTTCTGCGACTTGTTGGCGATCATGCTGCGGATGCGCTGCTGGTAGTTCTGCACCGGCGTGGTCTTGTGGGTGTAGGCCTCACGGAACAGCGCCTGCATTTCACTGAAACCACTGAAACCGAAGCGCTGGGAAAACCGCACGATGGCCGACGGGTGCACTTCGCATTCGCGGGCGATGTCGCTGATGCGGTCGACCATGATCCGGTCGCTTTGCTGGCTCATGTAGCTGGCGATGCGCTTGAGCTGGCGCGGCAGGCTCTCGTACTCGTCGGTGATCAGCTGCAACAGGCGTTCGGCATTGATCGGAGGGCTGGCAGGGACTTCTTCCAGGGTGGTCTCGTGATCGGTGCGGGACATGGGCAATCCTTCTGGCTTGTTCTTATAGGGCGCGTAACGCCCCTGACGCTGGGTCGATGGGCGCAAGTCTACAGGGTAGGCGCAAAAAAATACCCCGGCATCACGGCCCCCGTGGCCTGCTGAAACGATGCACTGTCGCTGGCACGCTCCTGTGCAAGCTTAATGGAAAAAATATTCCAATGAAAAAATATCTGGAATAAATATTGATTGGTGCCGCCGGACGTTCTAGTCTGCTCCCACCAAGAGCGTTCGCCGTCGCCATGGCGGTGCAGCGCAGGCTGATAAAAATAACAGGAGCCAGCATGGGCCAGACTCGTTTTGCCAGTGGGCGTCAATTGGATCTGATTTGCCTCGGGCGCCTGGGCGTCGACCTCTATGCACAGCAAGTCGGTGCACGGCTTGAGGACGTGTCCAGCTTCGCCAAATACCTCGGCGGTTCCTCCGCCAACATCGCCTTTGGCACCGCCCGGCTGGGGCTCAAGTCTGCGATGTTGAGCCGGGTCGGGGACGACCACATGGGGCGTTTCCTGGTGGAATCCCTGGCCCGCGAAGGCTGCGATGTCAGCGGCATCAAGGTCGATCCGGAACGCCTCACCGCCCTGGTATTGCTCGGCCTCAAGGACCGCGAAACCTTCCCCCTGGTGTTCTACCGCGAGAACTGCGCCGACATGGCCCTGCGCGCCGAAGACATCAGCGAAGCCTTTATCGCGTCCAGCAAGGCGCTGCTCATCACCGGCACGCATTTCTCCACCGATGGCGTGTACAAGGCCAGCCTCCAGGCGCTGGACTATGCGGCCAGGCACAACGTCAAGCGTGTGCTGGACATCGACTACCGTCCCGTCCTGTGGGGGCTGGCGGGCAAGGCCGATGGCGAAACCCGGTTTGTTGCCGACCAGAACGTCAGCCAGCATGTGCAGCAGATCCTGCCGCGTTTCGACCTGATCGTCGGCACTGAAGAAGAGTTTCTGATCGCCGGCGGCAGTCAAGACCTGCTGACGGCGCTGCGCACCGTGCGTGAACTGACCCCGGCGACTCTGGTGGTCAAGCTCGGCCCGCAAGGTTGCACGGTGATCCACGGCGCGATTCCGGCTCGCCTGGAAGACGGCGCCATCTACCCGGGCGTGCGTGTTGAAGTGCTGAACGTGCTGGGGGCCGGCGATGCCTTTATGTCGGGCTTTCTCAGTGGTTGGCTGAATGACGCCAGCGACGAGCGTTGCAGCCAGTTGGCCAATGCCTGCGGCGGCCTGGTGGTGTCGCGCCATGCCTGCGCTCCGGCGATGCCGACGCCCGCCGAACTGGAATACCTGTTCAACAGCCCGGTGCCGATCACCCGGCCGGATCAGGACGTGACCCTGCAACGCCTGCACCGGGTCACGGTACCGCGCAAGGCCTGGAAGCAGCTGTTCGTGTTTGCCTTCGACCACCGTTGGCAACTGGTGGAGCTGGCGCAAAAGGGCGGTCAGGACCCGGCGCGGATCCCTGATATCAAGCAACTGTTCATCCAGGCCGTCGAGCGGGTGGAACACAAACTGCGCGAGCAGGGCGTTGAAGCCGACGTCGGCCTGCTGGCCGACCAACGCTTCGGCCAGGATGCGCTGAATGCCGCCAGTGGCCGTGGCTGGTGGATTGCACGTCCGGTGGAAGTGCAGAACTCGCGGCCCCTGGCCTTCGAACATGGCCGTTCGGTAGGCAGCAACCTGATCGCCTGGCCCCAGGAACAGATCATCAAGTGCCTGGTGCAATTTCATCCCGATGACGAGCCGCTGCTGCGTCTGGAACAGGAGGCCCAGCTCAAGGCGGTGTACGAGGCGTCGGTCGTCAGCGGGCATGAGCTGCTGCTGGAGGTCATCCCACCCAAGGATCATCCGTCCACCTGCCCGGACGTGCTCTACCGCAGCCTCAAGCGCCTGTACAACCTGGGTATCTACCCGGCGTGGTGGAAGATCGAGGCGCAGTCGGCCGAGGACTGGAAGAAACTCGATGAACTGATCCAGGAGCGTGACCCCTACTGCCGGGGTGTGGTGCTGTTGGGCCTGAACGCGTCGGCCGAGTGCCTTGCCGATGGCTTCCAGCAAGCCGGCCAGAGCACTACGTGTCGTGGTTTTGCGGTGGGCCGTACGATCTTCCAGGAACCGAGTCGCGCGTGGATGGCGGGGGAGATCGATGACGAGACCTTGATCCAGCAGGTGCAGCAGACATTCGAACAACTGATCAACGCCTGGCGCCAGGCGCGGGATTGAAAACGCTTTCAACCTGAAATGCAATCCAATGTGGGAGCTGGCTTGTCGGGTTACCGCACCGCTGCGATGCAGACGACTCGGTCCATCAGACATGCTGAGTTGATGCCATCGCAGGCAAGCCAGCTCCCACAAAAGCCAGATCTCAGTGCTATCTGAAAACAATAAAAGGTGCAGCCATGCCCGCAATCCGAATTGGCATCAACCCGATTTCCTGGAGCAACGACGACCTGCCGGCCCTGGGCGGTGAAACACCGCTGAGCACCGCGTTGAGTGAAGGCCAGGCAATCGGCTACGAAGGCTTCGAACTCAATGGCAAGTTCCCCAAGGACGCCAAGGGCGTGGGCGATGTGTTACGCCCCTACGGCCTGGCGCTGGTCTCCGGCTGGTATTCCAGTCGTCTGGCGCGGCGTTCGGTGGCGGAAGAAATCGAAGCCATCGCCGGTCATGTCGAATTGCTCAAGCAGAATGGCGCCACAGTGCTGGTGTACGGCGAGGTGGCCGATTCGATCCAGGGCTCGCGTATCCGCCTGATTGAGCGTCCGCGTTTCCACAGCGAGCAGGCCTGGCAGGACTACGCCGACAAACTCACCGAACTGGCGCGTTTCACCCTGTCCCAGGGCGTGCGTCTGGCGTATCACCACCATATGGGCGCCTACGTCGAGTCCCCGGAAGACATCGACCAACTGATGCGTCGTACCGGGCCGGAAGTCGGTCTGCTGTTCGATTCGGGCCACTGCTACATGGGGGGCGGCGAACCGCTCGAGGTGCTGCGCAAACACATCGACCGCATCTGCCATGTGCACTTCAAGGATGTGCGCAAACCGGTGGTGCAACTGGCGCGCAACCAGATGTGGAGCTTTCCCGATTGCATCGTCAATGGCACCTTCACGGTGCCCGGCGATGGCGATATCGACTTCGCCGAATTGCTCGATGTGTTGCTGGCCGCGAAGTATGCGGGCTGGCTGGTGGTGGAGGCCGAGCAGGATCCGGCCGTGGCGCCGAGCTATATCTATGCGAAAAAGGGCTATGACACGTTGCGGGCGCTGCTCGGCGAGAGGGTTGGACAATGAGTCTGTTGGTCAAAAGCAGCAAACGCGGCCAGACCTTGGTCGCGCTGGAGGACGGGCGCCTGGAGTACGTGGGGTTTGCGGCCTATCGCCTGAGCCTGGGGGAGACCCTGCCGGTCAGCGCAGGTGACAAGGAGTTGTGCCTGGTGCTGCTCGGCGGTCGGGTGAACATCGAAGGCGAAGGCTTCAACTGGCAGAACCTGGGCGATCGCCAATCGGTGTTTGAAGAAAAGTCGCCTTTCGCCGCCTACCTGCCACCGGGTACCGAAGCCCGGGTCACGGCATTGAGCGATGTGCAGATCGCCGTGTGCGCGGCGCCGGGTGCGCCCGGCTACGAACCCCGGCTGATCCGCCCGGAACAGTGCAAGCGCAGTGTGCGCGGCAAAGGCGCCAACACTCGCTATGTGTGTGACATCCTGCCCGACAGCGAGCCGGCCCATTCGCTGCTGGTGGTGGAGGTGCGCACGCCGTCGGGGCATTCGTCCAGCTACCCGCCGCACAAGCACGACACCGACGACCTGCCGCACCAGAGCTTTCTCGAAGAAACCTATTATCACCAGATCAACCCGCCCCAGGGCTTCGTGTTCCAGCGCGTCTACACCGACGACCGCAGCATCGACCAGGCCATGGCCGTGGAAAACAGCGACCTGGTGGTGGTGCCCAAGGGCTACCACCCGGTCAGCGTGCCCTACGGCTACGAGTCGTATTACCTGAACGTGATGGCCGGCCCCAAGCGCGCCTGGCATTTCCACAACGACCCGCAGCACAGTTGGCTGTTGGACCTTTGAGCGGTTCCGGACGGAGCACAACAATCATGAAGTCGCCTCTGCGTTTTGCCCTTAACCGCATGGTCGCGCCAAACCTCTCCTTGCCGGACTTCATCCAGTTGGCCGCCGCGCTCAAGTGCGATGCCATCGAGCTGCGCAATGACCTTGCGGACAAGCAGATTGAATTCGGCGCTCCTGCCAGCCGCGTGCGTGAACTGTGTGCGGCACACGGCATTACGGTGCTGTCGATCAACGCGCTGTACCCCTTTGATAGGTGGAACGACGAGCGCCGTGCCCAGGCCCTCGAACTGGCGACCTACGCCCGCGAGTGCGGCGCCCGAGGCCTGGTGATGTGCCCGCTCAACGCACACGACGACTCGCGCAACGAGGCCCAGCGCGCGGCGGGGCTGCGCACCGCGTTGAGCGAACTGGCGCCGATCCTGCGCGAATTCGGGATTCTGGGTTTTATCGAGCCCCTGGGCTTCGAAGAGTGTGCCCTGCGGCGCAAGCGCGTGGCGGTGGAGGCGATCAAGTCTATCGGCGGGCTGGATGTGTTCCGCCTGGTGCACGACACCTTTCATCATCACTTGGCCCGCGAGCATGAGTTCTTCCCGGAACTGACCGGGTTGGTGCACATCTCCGGAGTGGAGGATGCCGAGGCGCCGCTCAATGCCATCCGCGACGGTCATCGGGTGCTGGTGGGCGAGGGCGACATTCTTGGCAATGCCGCGCAGATCGATACGTTGCTCAGCACCGGCTACGGCGGTTACTTGTCGTTCGAGCCGTTTGCCGAGAGCGTGCATGGATTGGCCGATATCCAGCAGGCCTTGGGGGCGAGCATCGCCCACCTGCAGAAATTCCGAACCTGACACCAGACAAACTGTGGGAGCAGGCAAGCCAGCTCCCACCTGGTTCTTTGTTGATCAATGCAATTGCATTCACACAAGGTGCAAGTGATGACCACAACCCGATTGACCATGGCCCAGGCCCTGGTGAAGTTCCTGGATAACCAATACATCGAAGTCGACGGCGTGCAGAGCAAGTTCGTCGCCGGGGTGTTCACCATTTTCGGCCACGGCAATGTGCTGGGTCTGGGCCAGGCCCTGGAGCAGGACGCCGGCGAGCTGGTGGTGCACCAGGGCCGCAACGAGCAGGGCATGGCCCACGCGGCCATCGGTTTCGCCAAGCAGCACCTGCGCCGCAAGATCTATGCGTGTACTGCGTCGGTGGGGCCTGGTGCCGCCAATATGCTGACCGCCGCTGCAACGGCCACGGCCAACCGTATCCCGCTGCTGTTGCTGCCCGGCGATGTCTATGCCAGTCGCCAACCCGACCCGGTGCTGCAACAGATCGAGCAGTTCCACGACTTGAGCATCAGCACCAACGATGCCTTTCGCTCCGTAAGCAAATACTGGGACCGCATCAACCGTCCCGAGCAGTTGATGACGGCTGCCATCCACGCCATGCGGGTGCTGACCGATCCCGCCGAGACCGGCGCCGTGACCCTGGCATTGCCGCAGGATGTGCAGGCCGAAGCCTGGGACTATCCGGATTACTTCCTGCAAAAACGCGTGCACCGTATTGAACGGCGCCCGGCGACCGCCGCGATGATCGGCGATGCGCTGGCGGCGTTTCGTGGCAAGCGCAAACCGCTGATCATCTGCGGCGGTGGAGTGAAATACTCCGGTGCGAACGCGGCGTTGCAGGCCTTTGTCGAGCGCTTCGACATTCCGTTCGCCGAAACCCAGGCGGGCAAGAGCGCGATCGTGTCGAGCCACCCGCTGAACGTCGGCGGCATTGGCGAAACCGGTTGCCTGGCGGCGAACCTGCTGGCTCCCGAGGCGGACCTGATCATTGGCATCGGTACGCGCTACACCGACTTCACCACCTCGTCCAAGTCACTGTTCAAGCACCCGGACGTGAAATTCCTCAACCTCAACATCAGCCCCTGCGATGCGCTGAAGCTGGACGGTGTGCAGGTGCTGGCGGATGCCCAAACCGCCCTCGAAGCGCTGGCCGATGCCCTGGAGGATTACCGTGCCGGCTGGGGCGGGCAGGTGGCCGACGCTAAAGCTCGGTTGGAGGCCGAAGTGACGCGGGTGCATCAGGTGGAGTACCAGGGCGATGACTTTGTGCCCGAGGTCGACGACCGCCTGGACCGTGCCGTGCTGCGTGAATTCATCGAGCTGACCGGCTCGTGCCTGACCCAAAGTCGCGTGCTGGGAGTGTTGAACCAGCAACTGGCCGACGATGCGATCATCGTCGCCGCCGCCGGCAGCCTGCCCGGCGACCTGCAACGGGCCTGGCACAGCAAGGGCGTCAACACCTACCACGTCGAATACGGCTACTCGTGCATGGGCTACGAGGTCAATGCGGCGCTGGGGGTGAAGCTCGCCGAACCGAGCAAAGAGGTCTACGCGCTGGTCGGCGATGGCTCCTACCTGATGCTGCACTCGGAGCTGGCGACCTCGATTCAGGAGCGGCGCAAGATCAATGTGGTGCTGCTCGACAACATGGCTTTCGGCTGCATCAACAACCTGCAGCTCGGCAACGGCATGGATAGCTTCGGTACCGAGTTCCGCTTCCGCAACCCCGAGAGCGGCAAGCTTGACGGCGGCCTGGTGCCGGTGGATTTCGCCATGAGTGCAGCGGCCTATGGCTGCAAGACCTATAAGGTCAGCAGCGTGGAACAGCTGGAAGCGGCGCTGGCCGATGCGCGGACGCAGACCGTGTCGACGCTGATCGATATCAAGGTGCTGCCCAAGACCATGGTGCATGGCTACCTGTCGTGGTGGCGGGTGGGTGTGGCGCAGGTGTCCACCAGCGAACGCACGAATGCGGCGGCGAAAAAACTCAACGAACACCTGGCCAAGGCCCGGCAGTACTAATAACAAGAGGAGTTTTGTATGTCTTTGAAGCTTGGAGTGATTGGTACGGGCGCCATCGGTCGGGACCATATCCGCCGGTGCAGCCAGACCCTGCTCAACAGTCGGGTGGTGGCGGTGACCGATATCAACCTGGAACAGGCGGCCAAGGTGGTGGCCGACCTGAACATCGGCGCCGAGGTGTATGCCGACGGCCATGCGCTGATCCGCTCGCCCGAAGTGGAAGCGGTGCTGGTGACGTCCTGGGGCCCGAGCCACGAAGAGTTCGTGCTGGCCGCCATTGCCGCCGGCAAACCGGTGTTCTGCGAAAAACCCCTGGCGGTCACCGCCGCAGGCTGTCGCAACATCGTCGATGCTGAGGTCGCCCATGGCAAACGCCTGGTGCAAGTGGGTTTCATGCGTCCCTATGACGAAGGCTATCGCGCGCTCAAGAAAGTGATCGACAGCGGCCAGATCGGCGAACCGTTGATGCTGCACTGCGCGCACCGCAACCCGACGGTGGGCGAAAACTACAAGACCGACATGGCGATCACCGACACCCTGATCCACGAACTGGATGTGTTGCGCTGGCTGCTCGACGATGACTATGTGTCGGTGCAGGTGGTGTTCCCGCGCAAGTCGAGCAAGGCCCTGGCCCACCTGCGCGACCCGCAGATCGTGTTGCTGGAAACCGCCAAGGGCACGCGCATCGATGTGGAAGTGTTCGTCAATTGCCAGTACGGCTATGACATCCAGTGCGAAGTGGTGGGGGAGACCGGCATCGCCAGGCTGCCGGAGCCGTCCCAGGTGCAATTGCGCAGTGGCGCCAAACTGTCGAATGCGATTCTGATGGACTGGAAGGACCGCTTTATCGATGCCTATGACGTGGAGTTGCAGGCCTTCATCGACAGCGTGCGCGCCGGCCAGGTCGGCGGGCCGTCGGCGTGGGACGGATTTGCGGCGGCAGTGGCGGCGGATGCGTGCATCGAGGCGCAGGGCAGTGAGCAGATTGTGAAGGTGAGTCTGCCGGAGCGTCCGCGTTTTTACGGTTAAACCCCTGAAGAAACTCGGTCAGAAATGTGGGAGCAGGCAAGCCAGCTCCCACAGTGGATCCGGTTTCCAATTCAAGAAGGTAGGTATTCATGCGAATCGGACTAGTCGGCTACGGCCACGGAGGGCGCTTCTTTCATGCGCCGCTGATTGCAACGCTGCCCGGCGCCACGTTTGTGGGCGTCGTGACGCGCTCCCCCGAGCGCCGCCTGCAATTGACCACGGACTTTCCCGGTGTGATGGCGTTCGATTCCATCGGCCAGATCGTCGAGGCGGGTGTGGACGCACTGGTGATTTCCACCACCCTCAAGGGCCGTCCGGCCCTGGTGCTGGAGGCCATCGAGCACGGTGTGGCGGTGGTCAGCGACAAGCCCTTTGCCGCCAATGCCGAACAGGCCCAGGCCCTGATCACCGCCGCCGAACGCCAGGGTTCGTTGCTCAGCGTGTACCAGAACCGGCGCTGGGATTCGGACTACCTGACCCTGCGCAAGCTCATCGCGGCGGGTGCCTTGGGCACCGTCACTCGTTTTGAGTCCCGGGTGGAACGCTACAGCCCTCAAGCCGTCGGCAACGCCAGCGGAGGCGGCTGGCTACGCGACCTGGGCAGCCATCTGGTGGACCAGGCCCTGCAACTGTTCGGGCCGGTGGACCGCGTATTCGCCCAATTGCATTACACCGCCGAACATCCCACGGTGGACCACGGCTTCTTCATGTCCCTGACCCATGCCAACGGGGTGATTTCCCACCTGTCGGGCAATGCCTTGCAAAACTGCCAGGCGCCGCGCTTTCGGGTCAGCGGCACCGGCGGTTGTTACACCGTCGACGGGCTGGACGGTCAGGAAGAGGCGTTGATGGCCGGCAAATCGCCGAAAACCGAAGGCGAACATTGGGGCGCCGAGGAACACCGACGCTGGGGCTGGTTCGAGCAAGGTGCGGAGCGTGAGCGGGTACCCTCGGAAAAAGGCTGCTGGACACAGTTCTATCGCCAGTTGCAAAGCGCGGTGCACGGGCAGGGGCCATTGCCGGTCGATGCCGCCGATGCTCTGCAGACCACCCGTGTATTGGACGCTGCACGACTCAGTGCGCAGCGTGGGCAAGTGATCGAAATGAACGCGCTGTAGGGCTTTTCCATGAAAATGGAATAAAATTCTAAAAAATGTTGATATGGAAATTATTTTCCAATACAGTCTTTTCCAGGTTGCATAAAGTAGGTCCGGACCCGATTCGGTCGACTCGACAAAAACAAGATCAAAAACAACCAGGTACCGTCAGATGAAAATCTTCAACGCTGTACTGCGAGTTTTACGCCCTGCCCACACGCCACGCGATCTGCCCCGCGCCCGGCCGTTTTACTTCTCCTTTCTCAATGTGCTTTTCGTCGAAAACAAAGGCGCGCTGGTGTGCTGCATTCCGGGCGCGCCCGTCGTCCGGCTGCCTGCCGAGCGCTGAACGCTGATAAACGCAACGTCCAAAAAACCAACAAGAAAGTGGAGACAGACCGTTCATGAAGACCCCGATCCGTTTTACCGCGCTGGCCTTGTCCGTGTTGCTCGCCAGCGGTTCTGCCCTGGCTGCCGACCTGAAGATCGGCGTGAGCATGTCTTCGTTCGATGACAACTACTTGACGGGCGTACGTGAAGGCATGGTCCAGCACGTCAAGACCTTCCCCAAGGGCGATGGAGTGCAACTGCAATTCGAAGACGCCCGCACGGACGTCGTGAAGCAACTGAGCCAGGTGGAGAACTTCATCGGCCAGAAAGTCGACGCCATCATCGTCAACCCGGTGGATACGGCGTCGACGGCACGGATCAGCAAGGCTGCGACCGAGGCGGGCATTCCGCTGGTGTACGTCAACCGTCGCCCGGACCAGAAAGATCTGCCCAAAGGCGTGGCGGCCGTGACCTCCGACGATGAAGAGGCCGGCCGGCTGCAAATGCAGTACATCGCCGACAAGCTCGGCGGCAAAGGCAGCATTGTGATCCTGCTGGGTGACCTGGCGAACAACTCCACCACCAACCGCACCAAGGGCATCAAGGAAGTGCTGGCCAAGTACCCGGACATCAAAATTGTGCAGGAACAGACGGGCGCCTGGTTGCGCGACAAGGGCATGACCCTGGTCAACGACTGGCTGACCCAGGGCCGCGAGTTCAATGCCGTGCTGTCGAACAACGATGAAATGGCGATTGGCGCGGCCATGGCCCTCAAGTCGGCGGGTACCAAGCCGGGCAGCGTATTGATTGCCGGTGTCGACGGCACGGCTGACGGCTTGAATGCCATCTCCAAGGGCGAAATGGCCGTATCGGTGTTCCAGGACGCCAAAGGCCAGGCGGTCGGCTCGGTGGACGCTGCCCGCCAGATGGCGAAGAACCAGACGATCGAACAGAACATCGTCATCCCGTTCAAGCTGATCACCCCTGAAAACGTCAAAGACTTCAAATAACAACAATAAGCCGGCAGGGCGGTCATGGCCGCCTTGCCGCTGGAGTACCTTTCTATGCTCGCTCAAGCCTCTGTTTCCCAACCTCCGGGCACCCAGCCTCTCCTGGCGCAAGAACCCTACCTGTTGGAAATCGTCAACATCAGCAAAGGCTTCCCCGGCGTCGTGGCCCTGGACGACGTGCAATTGCGGGTTCGCCCGGGCTCGGTGCTGGCGCTGATGGGCGAGAATGGCGCGGGCAAGTCGACCCTGATGAAAATCATCGCCGGCATCTACCAGCCCGATAGCGGCGAGATTCGCCTGCGCGGCAAGTCGGCGGTGTTTGAAACGCCGTTGGCGGCACAAAAGGCCGGGATTGCGATGATCCACCAGGAACTCAACCTGATGCCGCACATGAGCATCGCCGAGAACATCTGGATTGGCCGTGAACAGCTCAACAGCCTGCATATGGTCAACCACCGCGAGATGCACCGCTGCACGGCCGAGTTGCTGGCGCGCCTGCGCATCAACCTGGACCCCGAGGAGCATGTGGGCAACCTGAGCATCGCTGAGCGGCAAATGGTCGAGATTGCCAAGGCGGTGTCCTACGACTCCGACATTCTGATCATGGATGAACCGACCTCGGCCATTACCGAAAAAGAAGTCGCCCACCTGTTTTCGATCATTGCCGACCTCAAGGCCCAGGGCAAAGGCATCGTCTACATCACGCACAAAATGAATGAAGTGTTCGCCATCGCCGATGAAGTGGCGGTGTTCCGCGATGGCCGCTACATCGGCCTGCAACGCGCCGACAGCATGAACAGCGACAGTCTGATTTCGATGATGGTGGGGCGTGAGCTGAGCCAGTTGTTCCCGGTGCGCGAGACGCCCATCGGCGACCTGTTGCTGTCGGTGCGCGACCTGCGCCTGGATGGCGTGTTCAAGGACGTGTCGTTCGACCTGCATGCCGGCGAGATTCTGGGGATCGCCGGGCTGATGGGGTCGGGACGGACCAACGTGGCAGAGACGATTTTCGGCATCACCCCAAGCGACGGCGGCCAGATCGCCCTCGACGGCAAACCGGTGCGCATTACCGATCCGCATATGGCGATCGAAAAAGGCTTTGCGCTGCTGACCGAGGACCGCAAGCTCAGCGGTCTGTTCCCGTGCTTGTCGGTGCTGGAGAACATGGAGATGGCGGTGTTGCCGCATTATTCGGGCAATGGCTTCATCCAGCAAAAAGCTCTGCGTGCGCTGTGCGAAGACATGTGCAGGAAGTTGCGGGTGAAGACGCCGTCCCTTGAGCAATGCATCGATACCTTGTCCGGCGGCAATCAGCAGAAAGCGTTGTTGGCGCGCTGGCTGATGACCAATCCACGGCTGTTGATCCTCGATGAACCGACCCGGGGCATCGACGTTGGCGCCAAGGCCGAGATCTACCGTTTGATCGCCTTCCTTGCCAGCGAAGGCATGGCGGTGATCATGATTTCTTCCGAGCTGCCCGAAGTGCTGGGCATGAGCGACCGCGTGATGGTGATGCACGAGGGCGAACTGATGGGCACCCTGGACCGCAGCGAGGCGACGCAGGAAAAAGTCATGCAGCTGGCGTCCGGTATGACCGCGGTCCACTGACTACAGAATAAGAAGGTGATTGGTTATGAACGCAATAACAGACAACAAGCCTGCCACGGCCCCGTTCAAGCAGCGTCGGCGCATGCCCACCGAGTTGAGCATCTTCCTGGTGCTGATCGGCATCGGCCTGGTGTTTGAGCTGTTCGGCTGGATCGTGCGCGACCAGAGTTTTCTGCTGAACTCCCAGCGCCTGGTGCTGATGATCCTGCAAGTGTCGATCATTGGTCTGCTGGCTATCGGTGTGACGCAGGTGATCATCACCACCGGTATCGATTTGTCGTCCGGTTCGGTGCTGGCGCTTTCGGCGATGATCGCCGCCAGCCTGGCGCAGACTTCCGATTTTTCCCGGGCGGTGTTCCCCAGCCTGACCGACCTGCCGGTGTGGATCCCGGTGGCGATGGGACTTGGCGTGGGCCTGTTGGCCGGGGCAATCAACGGCAGCATCATTGCCGTCACGGGTATTCCGCCGTTCATTGCCACCCTGGGCATGATGGTCTCGGCCCGTGGCCTGGCGCGCTACTACACCGAAGGCCAGCCGGTGAGCATGCTCTCGGATTCGTACACGGCCATCGGCCATGGCGCGATGCCGGTGATCATCTTTTTGGTGGTGGCGGTGATCTTCCATATCGCGTTGCGCTACACCAAGTACGGCAAGTACACCTACGCCATCGGCGGCAACATGCAAGCGGCGCGGACCTCGGGCATCAACGTCAAGCGCCACCTGATCATTGTGTACAGCATCGCCGGTTTGCTGGCGGGCCTGGCCGGCGTGGTGGCGTCGGCCCGAGCCGCGACCGGGCAGGCCGGCATGGGCATGTCCTATGAGCTGGATGCGATTGCGGCGGCCGTGATCGGCGGCACCAGCCTGGCGGGCGGGGTAGGGCGCATTACCGGCACGGTGATTGGCGCACTGATCCTTGGGGTGATGGCCAGCGGGTTCACCTTTGTCGGGGTGGACGCGTATATCCAGGACATCATCAAGGGCCTGATCATCGTGGTGGCGGTGGTGATCGACCAGTACCGCAACAAGCGCAAGCTCAAGCGCTGAACGGGGGAATGCGGTCTTGTAGTGAGCAGGCTCGTCCTGCGCCGGGCTGCGTAGCAGCCCCAACCAGGCCACCGCAAATTTTCAGAAAGAAACGTGGTGACTGGTTTTGGGGCGGCTTCGCCACCCAGCGCAGGACAAGCCTGCTCACCACAGTGGTTGTGTGTTGAGTCAGATGGATCTTGGGGGGATACGGTTTTTGTGGTGAGCAGGCTTGGCGAATCGTCGCACCGCCTGCGCCGGGCTGCGTAGCAGCCCCAACAGGCCACCGCAAATTTTCAGACAGAAACGCGTTGACTGGTTTTGGGGCCGCTTCGCGCCCCAGCGCAGGACAAACCTGCTCACTACAGGATTGGCGTTGGGCCTTGTTCATTCAAGGCAGCAGTGGCAGAAACCATTTCTCAGCCAATTCCCGGCTGATTGCTCCGCGATGCACATCCACTACGTTTTGCGGGCTCTGCGCCTTGGCCAGCAGCGAATAGTAGCTGTCGGTGCGTTGCTGCCGGGTTTTCAGGTGGGCCACGCTGTACTCGGGCTTTGGCGTGTCCAGCTTGGGGTAATGAAAGTGCGCGTACCACAGCACGTTCCCCTGAGGATCAATCACGCTGTACTCCTTGATGAAATCCGCGCGTTCACCGCGCATCGCCAGGCGCGGGCCGAGGCTGCCCAGTTTGGCGTGGTGCTGTTCGAGCAGGTACGTCAGGTGGCTGTCGGTGGGGGGCAGGGCCAGGGTGCGTTGCAGGCGTAACTCGTGGCCCTTGGCGGTGAGCCTGGCCATGGCCGCCCGCAGAGCGTTGGAAAGGCTGCGGTCGTCGGCCAGTTGCAGGTCTTCAGGCTGTGCGGCAATCGCGCGATCCAGCTCGGCCGCCAGGCTATCGAAGCGTTTCGCTTCTGCATCGAGGCTCTCCTGTATTTCTACGGGGTAGCGCGAGACTTGCGCATAACCTTCCTGGCGCTTGAGCGTTGGCTCTACGGTCTTGAGTCGCTTACGCGCATCGCCTTTGACGACGTTCAGCGCACGGGTGTTCGGCGCAGGTTCCGGTGCAGAAGGACGGCGCTGGAACTCGACTTCGTCCCAGCCACTTTCGTGCTGCGAGTATGTGGCCAGCAATTGGTCGGTCTGCTCCGAGCGCACCTCCACCGTGTCTATCGCCAGTGCAGTGTCGGCGGGCCTGATATTACCGATCAGGACGCCTTGTTTGCGGGTCCTGATGACTTTTTTCTGGATTCTGCCGGGAGCATTCGGGGCGCGTTTGGGAGGACGCTTAGGCGTTTCGGCGAGCGGTTTGACCTCGGCGGCCAATTGTTGCACCACGTCTTGGTACAACGCGTTCACCAGCGCTTGCAGCGGTCTGAAGTATTCCATGTCCAGGCCCTCGGCATGGACGATTGCAATGCCCTGCAAGGCATCCAGGGCCTGGGCATAGTGCTGGAACAGGCTGTCGAGTACCACCAGGCGGTCGGCGGTGTCGAGGTTGAGGGTGTTGAGCTCGCTGTGGGTGCGTACGTGCCGGGCCAGGGGGTCGAGGCTCAGGTCCAGGTCATTATCGAGCAAGCCGGCTTGCCAGTGCTTTTTGCTCAAGTACTTGAGGTTCATCAACTGCGAATATTTCAGCGAGAGGGCACGGAGTTCGTCGGGACGTCCCTGGGTCAGGCGGTTGTAGGCTTCGAGGCCGGGCTGACCGAGGTTGAACAGCTCCAGCAGGGAGCGGTCGGTACGTTCCAGCGCGTTGATCTGGCGCTCGTTGATCTGACTCAGGTCCTTGAGAAACTGCGAATAGCGCGCCGGGTCGAGAAGGATGGCGGGCAATGCCTGCTCGTAAGGTGCGTTCAGCAAGGGGTGCGCGGCATACAGTACCTGGCGGTCCATGTCGGCGACCACCACGGACTTGCGCGCGTTGTTCACGGTATTTTCAAGGAATATGGCGGCGACGCTGGCAGGCATGGGCATGCCCAGCTCGCTGCGTTCCTGGCGGCTATCGAGAAAGCTTGCGAAGACGTCCATCTGTTCATGGAGTGCGCTGTCGAAGTTCTTGCGTGTGTTGGCGCGGGCGGCGTCGCTGTACTTGGCGTCGGTGGCGGCGCGGTTCATCAGCTCCTGTGCCATGTCCACCTTGTCTTGCAACAGTTGCTGCGGGCTTTTGAGGGTGACCAGCCGGCCTTGCTGCATGACCTGGGGGCTGTGGGTGAACCGCGTCTGTTCTTCGCCCAGTTGTTGTTTGCGCAGGGCTTTGCGCTCGCGCGCGGCGGCGATGCGCTTGGGCGGCATGCCGCCGCGCAGGCGCAGTTGCAAGTCAAGTGTCCAGTTGCCCTGGCCGTCCGATTTCAAGCAGGGACCATGAAGCTGGGTGTTGAAGGGATCGACGATCACCACGCTGTCACCCTCCAGCCGTACCTGGTACCAGCGTGTGTCAATCAGCGCGTACCAATCGCGCAGATGGAGGTAAAGGCCTCGGCGAGGGCCATCGGCGACCGGTGTCGGCAGCACGTCGGGCCGGGGCACCTGGAGCAGTGCCAGGCGTTGCTGTTGGTCGGCGCTCAGTCGCTGGCGGGCGCTGGCAAAACTGAAGTCGAAAACGGTATTGGCCAATCCTGAAGCGCCGCCGCCCATCATCACGCTGCCCTGTTCAATAACGGCGGGTGCGGAGGGGGGCCATTGCCCATGGTCGAGCCGCTCCAGTGGCGATGGCAGGATCTGCCACTTGGCGTCATCCGGCCAACTGCGTTTGGGTGTTACGGGGGTGGGGACCAGTTCGAACATCAGCATGCCGACGTTCAGCAGCAAATCGGCCCAGGCCAGTTCCCGGGTGATCGGATCCGGGCTGTTGAGCGCAGGGATATCCCGGTTGGCGCTGGTCAGCAGGCTGAACAACCAGCCGGTCAACATGAGTGGCCCGCGCATCAGGGGCAATAGCAGGGTGCTGAACAACAGCCCGGCGCCTTCCAGGAAAACCTGCCAGCGGCTTTCGGCATTGGACACCGATTCGCGCTCGGCCTGGTCGACCAGGGCCCGGGCGTTGGCGCCGTAGAGGTATTGCATCAGGTGGCCGTTGACCAGGAACTGCAGCAACTCATCGTTTGCTCCGGTCTCGGCGAGGGTGGCCGGTGCGGGAATTTCAGGCAGGTCGAACTCGCTGCCGGCGCCGAACCTGACGTAGTGCGGCTGTGCAAATCCTCCATTGTCATAGATAGGCCGTGCACCGTCGGAGAGCCAGGTCAGCACACTGGTTTGCAGCTCGCCCGGTGCGGCGATGGCGTTCATCAAGTCGGCACGGCTGGGGAATTGCAGCAAGGTGTCGGCGTAGAGTGGACGGTACAGAATCGCGGGGCCGATCGCGGGGTTCTCGGGTTCGATGATGTACATGTTGGTGACCCTGTCCGCCACGGCAGCGGGCTTGCGCAGCAGAGCCAGTTGACGGATGACGATGGCCTGGCCACCCACCTGGCGTTCATCCGCCTGACGCCCCATCAGCGCCGCGACATGGGCCGCGCCCTGGACGGTGAAGCCGTTGAGCTGTCTGAGGCTGGATTCCAGCGCCAGCAGCGGCAGGTGGGCAACGGTTTGTTCGCCGAACTGACGCTCGCGCTGGCGTGCTTCTTCGCTGTCGTCCAGCAGTCGGGCCTTGAGCATTTCCGGGTAGGACTTGCCGATGTTCACCTGTTGAATCAGGCCTGTGCTGCCCTGGATATAGTCGGGCGTGAGCCATACGGGCAGGGGCTGGTTGTTGCGGTGGGTAACGGTCAGTTGGCCCCGGGGGCGGCCTTGCAGGTTGTTGATCGCCAGGTCGGTCAGGCTCATGTGGACGTTTTCGACATAGCCCGCGCCGCCCGGGTAACCGGCGGCGACATGAAAGGTCAATTGCAGGTCATCGGGCTGGAACTGCGCGGAACGTGTCTGCTCGGGGCGAATATTGTCGAAGTGCAGTTCGTCTCGCAGCAGTTGGTTGAGCAAGGCGGTGCGGGTGTACGTGCGGATGTCCGGCAGGTCGCTGAGGAAGGTTGCGCCCTCACTGCGTTTTTTGGCGCTGGCCAATTTCAGGCTGTAGTGCCGATATTGCATGCGCTCGGTGGCGGTGGCACGGTTCAGCCAGTCGGGTATGTCGCGGCGTAGCGTGGTCAGCGTTTGAGCGCTGTACAGCGCGGTATTTTCAAAACTTGTGAGGGGATCAGTGATGTGCCGATACATCCCTTTCAGCGCCTCAAGCCCGAACATCGTGCCCAGTTTCAACTGCTGCAATTGTTGCAACTGGCGATTGAGGATAATCGCCGATTGAGCCTCGAACAGATGGCCGTCCGGCTCGTAGCGTTGGGTGGTGACGCGTTCGAACGCCGTGTCCTGTTCCAGGGTATGGGCCCAGTCCGATAAGGCCGCCTCCATGGTGTAGTAGCGTTCGTAACTCCCCGCCACCGAGCACCATAAAATGTGTGGCTCTCCCTTGTGTACGGGGACCAGGATCAAGTCGGGTCCCAATCGTTGCTGCGTTCGCTTGCCGGCGGTGAAGGTCGCCATAGGGAAGTAGGCGTGGACGACGGCTTCTCCGTAGCGTGCGATGCGCTGGTCGCGGTCGGGGCACTCCACCAGTTGCTCGAGCATGTCGCGCTCCAGCGGCATGAGGTCATTCGTTTGAATGAGCAACATGCGCAATGTGTCCCGCATGGCCTCGCTGAGCCAGTGCCAGCGTGATACGCCGCTGTCGCCGGAGGCGCTCCAATAGGCGGCGAGGGCATTTTGCAGGGCGGTAGGCAGCGTCTCAGGCAGGGTTTCTATCGCCGACTGGATCGCTTGCATGTCCAGTGGCTGGGCGTTTGCCAGTGTCAGGGGGGCGGGGGGATCGTCGCTGAGCTGGCAGCTTTTGCCGTGTCGATCACTGAAGTCCAGCGGGGTACCGTTGGCGAGCAGGTCGAGTACCAGGCCCATCAGCGATTGCCGGCTGCGGCCTCCGCGTGAGGTTGGGACCAGCAATCGGGTGCGGGCCAGGTCGATGGACAATGACGGATGAATCCGGGTTATCAGGTGGGTCAGCAATTGTCGGGTGACGAACTCCAGCGTCGGTCGCGAGGCAAACTGAGCATTGACCGCACCGGCGAGCGGTTCGCCGGCCGGTGAAGGGGGACGATAGAGGGGCATACGCTATCCTTTTTGTGGTTGATGCCCCATAGCTAATGCCCTTTCACTGAGGGGCTGGCGGTACGTATTGCTGGCAGCGAATTAACCATTCGTCTTGCATTTAGCTCCACAACCCCGAATTTCTTGCTATAAACGCACTCCGATGACCATTCGCCGAGCCCGTCCTGGTGCTTTTGGGGGTTATCTCGGAAAAAATGCCTGTCTTTTCAGTTGCTGCGCCCTCAAGTCGGCCTTAGACTGCCGCCCCTCGTAAATTGAGTGCCGGGTGGCGCTTGGAATGGATGGCGCCTTTCCGAGACCTGCAAGGGTCGACCGGAACGCTCCCTTATTCGCCTTAATGCACGTATTTTTTATAGAGAAATCAATGACAAAGGAAAAGTTGCTGGCCATGCCGGCGGATGACTACATGAATGCCGAACAGCACGCTTTTTTCGAGCAGTTGCTGCAAGACATGAAAGTGGAACACCACGAGCGCATTGAACAGAACCGTATCGCCATTGAAAGCCTGGACACCCCGGCCGACCCGGCTGACGCTGCTTCCGTGGAAGAAGAGCGCACCTGGCTGGTCAACGCTATCGACCGCGACCAGCGTATGCTGCCGCAGCTTGAGCGCGCCCTGGAGCGCATCAAGGAAGATTCCTTTGGCTGGTGCGACGACAGCGGCGAGCCTATCGGCCTCAAGCGCCTGCTGATCAGCCCGACCACCCGGTACTGCATCGAAGCGCAAGAGCGCCACGAGCAGATCGACAAACACCAGCGTCAAGCCTGATGCGGTGAAGCCGGGGAGGCCGCAGACGGCTCCCCGGAGAACATGCCCGTTACACCCCCGTTTATTGATCTGTTGCACGCTACCCCACTAAAGGCCCATGGATAATGGCGAAAGAGTGGCGTTTAATGCCGGAACAATAACGACAAGCAGTGGGGTAACGACGATGGCTGGAGATGGATCTCTGATGGGCGCAGCGGTGCCACCACAGACGGTGGCGCGCGGGTTGCCCGGCTGGCTCACGCCACTCCTGCAGAGCACCGCCCTGGTGTTGGTCCTGCTCGGACTGGCGTTTGCCGGCCTGCCGATTTACCTGTGCCTGCCACTGGCCTTGCTGGTGATCTGGCTACCCTCCCTCAAAAACCGTACACCGGGTGCCGTGTCGACCGGTGCCGGCGACGCCATTGGCGACCTGACCCGCGATTTGTCCCATACCACCAGCCACAACGCTTTGTCTGCGGCCGGCGTGGCCTATTCGGTCAAACAACTGGCAGCGCGGGTGCAGTCGCAACTGGGGGCGGCCAGGCAGATTGTCAGCAGTGCCGAAGTCATGATCGGCACGGAGAAGATCACTTCCGAGCTCAGCCGGCAGGCGCTGGGGGCGGCGAGCCAGGCCCATCAGCGCAGCACCGAAGGGCGTGAAGTGCTGGCCCTGTCGATCAGCCGAATGCACCAGCTCAGCCAGCGCGCGAACGCCAGCCGGGAACTGATCGAAGCCTTGAGCCAGCGCAGCGAAGAAATCCAGCGGGTGACCCTGGTGATCCAGTCGATCGCCAGCCAGACCAACCTGTTGGCGCTGAACGCGGCCATCGAAGCGGCGCGGGCGGGGGAACACGGGCGAGGTTTCGCGGTGGTGGCCGATGAGGTCCGCGGGCTGGCCGGACGTACCGCAACGGCCACCGATGAGGTCGGCGTGATGGTGGCGGATATCCAGCAGCGTACCGCCCAAGTGGTGGAGCAGATTCGTCAGCTGTCAGCGGATTTGCACACCGGTGTCGAGCAGGTGGAGCATGCCGGCGAGCAATTGGAGAGCATCGCCAGCCTGGCGGCGGATGTGGAAGGCCAGGTCAACGAAATTGCCCAGGGCGCCGACACCAACCGCACCCAGCTCGATAGCCTGTTTCATGCGGTGGAGCAGATGCGCAGCGATCTGACGGTGAGCGATCAGCAAACCCGCCAGTTGGCCGACGCCGCCGTGCAGATGGAAGGGCAGGCCGAAATCATCAGTGAACGCCTGGCCGAGGTGGGGCTGGATGACTATCACCAGCGCATCTATGACCTGGCCCGTGAAGGCGCCAACCGCATTGCCGCGCAGTTCGAGGCAGACGTCCAGCAGAGCCGCATCAGCCTGGATGATCTGTTTGATCGCAGTTATACCCTGATCCCCAACACCAGCCCGAGCAAGTACCACACGCGGTTCGATGGTTATACCGACCAGGTCCTGCCGGCGATTCAGGAGGCGTTGTTGCCGCGTCACGAAGGGCTGGTTTTTGCAATCGCCTGCACGCCCCAGGGGTATGTACCGACGCACAACAAGGCGTTTTCCCAGGCGCTGACCGGCGATGCACAGCTCGATGCGGTGCAGAACCGCACCAAACGCAAGTTCGACGACCGTACCGGCATTCGCTGCGGCAGCCATCAACAGGCGGTGTTGTTGCAGACCTACACCCGGGATACGGGCGAACTGATGCACGATCTGTCGGTGCCGATCGTGGTCAAGGGGCGACATTGGGGTGGGTTGCGTCTGGGCTACAAGCCGGAAGGGGCGAAAGCATCGCGCTAAACATTGTTGCTGTTTATGCAAGGGAGCTATTCCGTGGATAGCTTTTTCCAACTGGAGGAAAACCGTAGCATGGCCAACATTGTTAGTCGGCTAACTAATGGTGCGGAGAACTTTCATGCAAACCAAAGTCGATGTTGCGGTGATGATTGGCAGCGGTGTCCCTTCCACGCTGCGGGAGTTGGGCCAGCGCGCCTGTTGGGTCGTGTTGCTTAACGGCGAGCGGCGTGGCACCGCGTTCGCCAGCCGTGATGAAGCGGAAGAATGCCGGGCTGCCTGGCAAGCGCTGTTGCGCCTGGAGCAGCCCGACAGCGTGCACTGAACGAGGTCAAGTGCGTTGATGCAGGCGCTGGTTCAGCTCATCCACCGCCATGGCCCAGTCGGCATCCTCGCGCAGTTCTTCCTTGAGGAACCGGGCTTGTTGCGGTGTCCAGAACGGCGCGTCGATCAGTTTGACGGCGTCCGCCAGTGGATGCGCAGCAATGAAGGCGTCGATGGCCTGTGGAGATGATTCCAGGCCCAATTGTTCAAACAAGGTTTCAAGGGTTGGTAGTGGCGCGTCCATAGCATGCTCCCGGAAAAGTCGTGAGGGTATGCATGGGAGGGCGGTGATGCGGGGGAGTTCGATCGGATATCCATCATCCGGGTGGCGCGACCCTTGCGCCGTAGGACGCTTGCAGGGTAGCTTCGAGTTCTTTCGCCAGTTCGCAGGCCTGAATATGGTCACTGCGAAAGCCTTTGATGCGACCGCTGTTCACCTCCAGGATATGAAAGAAGTTCTTGCCGGCGGGCACCACCTGATAAAGAACCGAATTCGGGCACCCGAATGGACTGTCCAGGCGGTAGTATTGAGGCTTTTCCCGGCATGATGAACGAGTGCGGGAAGACATGGCGTCGTATAGTGGTCGTTGCATGGCCTGCTCCTGTCGATCGATCTTGTTGATCCCCCAGCAGCGTTTCCGGTGGTTTTAACCCCGGTTGCTGTTTTAGTATTGTGGCGGGTAGTCGGCTCCCGGTTCCCTGCCCGCACATTGAGTGTCGGAAAGCTGCGTTTTTAATTGGGTTATTCTCTGAAGTGGGTCCGCCCGTATTCTCGGGTGGTTGAACCTGTGATCTCCTGTGATGCCTGATGACCTTGCACAAGGCTCATCAAGCTCGCCTGTACTAGTCTTACAGCGCAGCAGTGGGGAGATTCTTCAGTTTTTCAATGAATGAGTTGTGTGATCGTGCCGTAACGGCCGTTTTTTTGTGCTGCCCGCTCTGGCGGACGGCGCTCTTTTCGAGGTGGGGGCGTTTCCTTGGCAGTCAGTAATCTGGATATGCACGCGTTATTCGTGCTGGGTGATTTGCGCGCAAAGTTGGTCAAACAGTTTCAATCCCGTTTCGTCTACATCACTGAGCAGACGCCGGAAGGCATCTACATTGCCGAGATCGATACCGAAGCGGCGATGGTGGTCGATGACAAACCGCGCCTGGAGCTCAAGGTCGGCGACCACTTTCGCGCGGCGGTATTGCCCAGTCGCGAAGGCGGTAAGTTCGAGTTGAAGTTTCGCGAGATCAAGTTGACGGTGTATGGCCTGGGCGATTACGCCTTTGTGTCTTCTACCGAGGGCCAGGGCATTGTGTTCAAGGAAGGCCACAGCGTGATGCTGGTGTTTGCTGCCAACGAGCAACTTCAGGAAGGCCTGACCAAAACCCTGAAGGCCGTGACCGGCAAGGTCGCCAAATGGCGCAAGGGTGAGCTGGTAACGTTCAAGGCCAGCGAATAACCCACAAATATCCCGCACATTCTGTCTCTCCCGGAACCTCTACTACAGTTGAGTTGACTTAACTATTCAGAGGCTTCGCGCATCAGCAGCAAAGCCGCCTGCTATTGGCTGCGATATCGCGAGGTGCAAAGGCATGAAAGGATTGAGAACACTCTTGGCCGCCGGGTTGACAGCCCTGGGGATGTCAATGGCTGCGCTGCCGGCGTCGGCCACTCAGGCGCCGGTGCACTTTGCCGACCTGAACTGGGAAAGTGGCAGCCTGATCACTGAAGTGCTGCGGGTCATTGTCGAGAAGGGTTATGGCCTGCCGACCGACACGTTGCCCGGTACGACCATCACCCTGGAAACCGCCTTGGCGAAGAACGATATTCAGGTGATCGGCGAGGAATGGGCCGGCAGAAGCCCGGTGTGGGTCAAGGCCGAGGCCGAAGGCAAGGTGGCGGGCCTGGGCGATACCGTCAAAGGCGCCACCGAAGGTTGGTGGGTGCCGGAGTACGTGGTCAAGGGCGATCCGGCCAAAGGCATCAAGCCCCTCGCACCGGAGCTGAAAAGCGTCAAGGACCTGGCTCGTTACAAGGACGTGTTCAAGGACCCCGAATCTCCCGACAAGGGGCGCTTCCTTAACAGCCCTATCGGCTGGACCTCGGAAGTGGTCAATAAACAGAAGCTCAAGGCCTACGGTCTGGACGACAGTTTTGTGAATTTCCGCAGTGGCTCGGGCGCGGCACTGGATGCCGAGATCGCTTCATCGATCCGCCGAGGCAAGCCGGTGCTGTTCTACTACTGGTCGCCGACGCCGTTGATGGGCCGCTTCAAGTTGATCCAGTTGGAAGAGCCGGCATTCGATGCCGAGGCCTGGAAGACGCTGACCGATGCAGACAACCCCGATCCCAAGCCAACCCGTTCGCTGGCATCCAAGTTGAGCATCGGTGTGTCCACGCCGTTCCAGCAGCAATATCCGCAAATCGCGCAGTTCTTCGAGAAGGTCGAGTTCCCTATCGAACCGCTGAACAAAGCTCTGGCCACCATGAGCGAGAATCACACCCCACCTCGGGACGTTGCCCTGGCGTTCCTGAAGGAGCATCCCGAAGTCTGGACGGCGTGGTTGACCGATGATGTGGCGCAGAAGGTTCAAGCGAGCCTGAAATAATCTCGGATTCAACTACCAGGTGAAAATGAAATTGTGGGAGCTGGCAAGCCAGCTCCCACATCCACATCAGAACCTGGTTTGCACCGCCAGCTCAAAGGTCCTCGGCGACCCCAGGTAGTAAGCCGGCGACACATGGGCAAACTCCGCATACACCTCGTTGGTCAGGTTACGCACCCGACCGGTCACCGACGTGTGCGAGTCCACCTTGTAGCGCAGGAAGGTGCCGAGCAGCGTGTAGGCCGGCACCGTCTGGGTGTTGGCGTTATCCGCATACACCTCTGCTACATAGCGCGCGTCCACGCCGCCTTGCCAGTCTTCACTGAAGTCATAGGTCAACCACAGATTGCCGACGCGCTTGGGCACATTGGTGGGCGTGTTGCCTTTGCGTGACACCACGGCGCCGCTGGCGATTTTCTCGTTGAACTCATCGTATTCGGCGTCTACCCAGGCGAAGTTGCCTTCCGCCAACAGCCGTGGGGTGATGCGAAACGAGCTGGCCAGTTCGATGCCCCTGGACGACTGCGCGCCCACCGGGATGCTGTTGGTCGGGTCCAGCGGGTCGGTGACGGCAAAGTCCTTGCGCTCGATTTTATAAGCGGCGACGGTGGCCGAGCCACGGCCTTCCAGGTAATCGAACTTGCTGCCGACTTCCCATTGTTTGCCGGTCGACACGTCGAACACCTGGGTGGTCGTGTTCGGTTGTTCCGCGGCAGTGCTGTATTGCACGTAGACATTGGCCGAGGGAATGAACTGGTAAGTCAGGCCCACGCGGCCGGTCACCGGCTCCCAACGGCGGGTGAAGTGCCGTGGGTTGGTGGCAGTCACGGCGCGGTGGTTGGTCACATCCAGGTCGATGGCGTCATAGCGCAAACCCGTCAGCAACGAGAGTTTATCGGTGAGGCCCAGGCGGTTTTCCACGAACAACGCCCGGGTGGTGACCTGGTTGGTCTTGTCCTTGATAAACCCGGGTTTTGTGCCCGGGATGTCATAGAAGTGCCCCGGGTCATAGTTGTTCGGGTCCACGGTGCTGTTGCCCGGTACGTTCAGCGGGTGGTTGGTGGTGCTGTTGACCTTGTATTCGAAGCCGCCGGACCAGGTGGTCGACAGGCCGAACAGGCGGTCGTCATGGCGAATTTCAAACTGGTTGCCATTCTGCTCGCCCTGATGACGCACCTGGTAGGCGGTCGAGCGGTTCACCGCGCTGTTGTTGGCGTTGTATTGATACGTCTCGAGGTTGCGGTAATCGCGCTGGCTATCCAGGTGGTAAAGGGTGTTTTTCAGGGTGGTGCTGTCGTTGATCCGGTAATCGATGATCGAGCGCGCCCAGATCGTGCGCTGTTCATAACGACCGTCGGCCACGTTGTAGTTGTTGAAGCGGTTGTGTTTGTCGATCTTCAGCTCGCCGACCTTGGGGTTGAGCACCGGCGTGCCCCAGTAGGGGCTGTCTTCATGTTCGTCCTGATATTCCAGCGCCAGGGTGTGGGACAGGTTGGGGCTGAGGTCGCTGAGCAGGGAAAAGGCCAGGCTCCAGGCGTCGCGCTGGTCGCGGTCGATATAGCTGTGGTTGGTGTTGCGGCTGACATCCAGGCGCGCGTAATGCTGAACCTCGGCGCCCGGTTCGGTCAGGGCGTGATTGACGCCGAACGCCATGCCGGCGGTGTCGTAGCTGCCGTAGGTGAGCTGACCCTCGGCGGCCTGTTCTTCACGGGTGGCCAGTTTGGTCACGTAATTGAGCGAACCGCCCACCGAGCCGGCGCCATTGATGAGGGAGGAGGGGCCGCCTACCAGTTCCACCCGGTCGTAGATCCACGCATCCACCGGCCGGGCCAGGCCGGTCGCGACGTTGATGCCGTTGAACATCTGGGTGATCTGGCTGCTGGTGAAACCGCGATAAGAGACAAACCCGCCAAAGCCTGGCGGCGCGCTGGCATTCACGCCGGGCAGGGTATTGGCCGCGTCGCGAAAGGTCTTGGCGCCGTGGCGCTCGATGTCGTTGCGATTGGCGATGGCCACTGAAGCGGGTGTCTCGCGCACGCTCAAACCCAGCCGCGATGCGACGCCGCTGGATTGATCCAGGGTCAGGCCGGGCTCGGCGGTCTGTTCGCCATCGATGGTGGTCGGCGCCAGTTCGAGGGCCCACGCGCAAACAGGCAGGCAGCCGAACAGGCCTGCCAACAGGGGTAGATGTTTCATGGTTGAATCCTGAAAAACTTGGCTTGAAAACAACGCACAGCCGAACGGATCCTCGATAGGGATGACGGTCAGTGCAGATCGAAAAGCTCAGGTATCAGGCGTAGGCGGGCGGCGCACGCGGGTGAGCGGCAGGCCAGATGAAGCGGGCGGGAATATCTGCGGCCAGTACAACTGCCGGCGGCGGCGCATGGGGTTGTGGCAACACCGCCACATTCAGGCTGGAGTTGAGTGCCGGACCCATGCCTCCGGTGGAACACAGCGGGCAGCCGAACGCCTTGGACAGCGTCGGCAGGGTCTCATCAGTGGAGTTCTTTTGTATGGGCGCCTGGGTGCGCGGGTCGACCGTACAGAACTGGCCACCGATGCCATTGAGCTGCATCCCCATCATCTGCCCGTGACCGATGCTGCAGGCGAACACATTGAACAGGACGCAGCAATAGAGCATCCAGGCAATGAGCGAGCGATCGGAACGGACGATTTTCATGGGGCGGCACTTTACCATCAGCTGCCGACGAAATGCCTGCAAAAAATTACCGGGCGACTATCCTCTTTCGGACTTTTCCAGGGAGAGAGCCAGCCATGAGCTTTGTCGTCGCGCGGTGGGTCGTCGGAATCTTCGCCTGTATCAGCATGGTGCACCTGTACTGGGCCGCCGGCGGCAAACTCGGCAGCCTCGCCGCCATCCCCCAATTACCCGGCGAATTTGCCCGGGGACCACGGCCAGCGTTCAAGCCTTCGGCCTTGGGCACCTTCCTAGTCGCAATGGGGCTGGTGGCGATTGCGCTGCTCGTCTGCCTGCGCGCCGGACTATATTTTTCGCCGGTGTCCCATGGCGCGCTGCAATGGGGGATCAGCACGATAGCCGTGATCATGTTTGCCAGGGCGATTGGGGATTCGGAGTTGGTGGGGTTTTTCAAGAAGGTGAGTGGGTCCAGGTTTGCGAAGTTGGATACGTATTTTTATTCGCCGTTGTGTTTGGTGTTGGGGGTGGGGTTGTTGGTGGTGGCGTGGGGGTGAGGTTCAGGTATTTGTGGGTAGAGGCGGATTTTGGATGGTGTTGCCTCAACAAAGCCGACTTTCTGAGTGAGTGGCTCGTCAAGTTCGATAAGGATTATTGAGTCGCCGAACTTTAGCGCTGCACACTCGCCGACTTAATCCTGAATAAGTTCAGTTGTTATTTATTTGACTTAGTTAAGGTCGTAATCGGTAGGTGTTACTACAGTGATTGGTGTATTCACTTTAGAGTTGTAAGGCTCTGCCTAAGCCCAGCTTACGCAGTCATGGTCGTCCATATAGATCAAGAACGAAAATTTTTTATCAGTTATCCAAAAAGGATATCCAGTAGTTTCCGACAAGACGTTCTCGATGTCCTCTGCTTTTTCAATCGACCAAGCCCTGTACGCAGTGTCGACGACAATGAGGATCAACTGATCGGTGTGTATTCGTTTTGAGACCTCTTGCCAAAATTTAGGATTGTATTCGGCATGTTTGATTTTTAGTTTTTTGGGGTCTAGATATTGAGCACCGCCGAAAAAAAAATTGCAAAGGTTCGTGATCAACGTCTTCAGTTCATCGGTATTGAATTTTGCATTTTCAATGCATAGATTTTCTAAGGTTTCATCGATTTCTGTTTCTAGGTAGCTCATTTTGGGGCTCCAATTCGGGATCGGCTGACGGGAACTAGTGTCAGTAATATATGCCCTCTTGTGGTGCCGCCTGTTCGGCGCTTACCTGCTGCCTGGTAACCAATGTGAGGTGTGCGCGGGCCATTGGCACTGTGAACTAGTGTCGGGTCGTCTATATTTACTTCAGCGCCTTTATTTGGTCCTACCAAAACACGCCATTCAGTCGGGAAGGATTTTCCATATTGATCTTTTCCCCATTTAGTCACTTCAAATTCTTCCTTGGCTGTGCCGGTTCTTTGCATTGCTTCTTTAATCCCTCGGTGCATTTGCTCGTAGGCGTTTCCACTTTCGTGACGTCTATCAATATCTACGTCTGGATTGAATATCCACGTAGTGTCCGCTACGGGGTTTGGGCAATCATACGGAGCACATGCTAATCCTAACGGATCCACCCACCCCGTAGGATTCGGCACATATCGGTAGGCATTGATCCCACCCGCCAACTTCACCGGATCCGGCGTCAGGTAGCGTCCCAGATCC